>CAIPNE010000714.1 GCA_903866355.1 uncultured Gammaproteobacteria bacterium | reverse complement strand
CTTACGGCTTCTGATGTCGGTGCCGTCCCTACGGGAACAAACTTCCCGATTAGCCAGATCACGGGACTGTCAAGCGCCCTAGCTGATCGTGCTACGACAAGCCAGTTGCAGACGCTGTCGGTCACCGTCGATTCCATCCAGAACGATGCCAGCATCGTCCGCAAGGTCAACGGAGTAATTCCGTCCACCCTGCTGGATACCCAGGTGGCCTACGTCAACGCCCAATCTCAGGTCACCCTGAAAGACGGCACCGTCATCGCTTCTGGTACTGGCGACGTGTTCTCCGTCAACAACATGAGCGGCGCGGTCACCCTCGACGCTGCCGATGTGGGAGCAATTCCGCTGGGGACGCAGTTCGCCATTTCTAGCGTCACGGGCCTGCAAACTGCTCTTGACGGCAAGGTGGGCCTGTCCGACTCCCGCCTCACCAACACTCGCATCCCGACTGCTCACGCCGAAAGCCACGCCTCCGGAGGTAGCGATCCTCTGGTTATTTCGGTCGCTCAAGTCACCGGGCTTTCTACCACCCTCAGCGGGCTGACCCTCTCCACGACCACTACCGCCCTGACCAACCGTGTCGGTGCGCTGGAAACCACCGTTACAGGGCTTCAGGGGTCATCGGGCGGCGCACCTGTCAGTAAAGACGTGTGGTGGAACTCCGCGACCACATTGTCGGACATCACTACCGCCGGGGGGATGCAGACCGCTGGCGTTCTCATCAAGTCTCCTTTCGGTCAGGCCGGGGACGGCAGCTACTACTACAACCCTGCCGGGGCAGTGGAGAACGAAGCCGTTTGGCCGTATATCAGCGCCAACGGACATCTGGAGTTCCGGATCTGGGACGAAAGCGCTGCGCCCGACGTGGTCTATGCACCGCAGGCTTCGCTGGACACTACTGATGAGGCCGTAGCGCTGAAGGCCAGCCAGATCGACCTCGACGCACTGGCGTTGACCGTCAGCACCAAAGCGGCTCAGACTGATGTCAACGTCCTCCAGACTGCGGTTTCGGAGAAGGCCAGCACGGCGGTGGTTAACGCCCTGACCACCCAGGTGGCCTCCTTAGCTTCACAGCAGCAAGTCGATGCCCTAGCTTCTGCCGTCAACGGCAAGGCGAGCCAGTCTGACCTGCTGGCGCTGGCGTCCACCGCCGCATCCAAAGCATCACAGGATGACCTGGACGGTGCGCTCAACAACATCACCACCCTCATCAACGGCCAACTCGTAAAAGCTGATCTGGTCAACGGGGCGGTCCCATTGGGACAGATTCCGACCGGCATCCCGCAAGACTCTATTTCCAACCTGACCAGCGCCTTGAACTCCAAAGCCGATCTGGTCAACGGCAAGCTGAAGACCGATCAGATCCCCTCCATTTCGATGGGGTCAGTAACCAACCTGGAAGCCTCGCTGGCAAGCAAGGCAGACTTGGTCAACGGCAAGCTGGCAACGAGCCAGATCCCGGCCCTGGCGAGCCATGAGACATTTGCCGTCGCCAACCGTGCCTCTATGCTGGCGCTAAACACGTCGCAGGCTCAGCTTGGTGACCAGTGCATCATCACGACCGGCACCGACCAGGGCACCTACACCCTTATTGGTGAAGATCCTTCTCAGTTCTCCAACTGGCTCATCAACACCCCGCCAAACTCCCCAGTGACTTCGGTTAATGGCAAGGTCGGCGCGATCACCCTGAGTGCTGCTGACGTAGGTGCCTACTCCAGCAGTACCCAGATCCCCCTAGCCAACATCGCTGGCCTCTCTACTCAGCTAGCCACCTACGCCACCAATACGGCAGTCACTGATGCATTGCGGGCGAAGATTTCATCCGACGACGCCCGGTTGCTTATCTCGCAAACCTCACAGGTAAAGAGGTCTGCCGACTACGTCGCCACCGTATCCATCCCGAACCTGTACGGAACTCAGCAGATTGTGGACGGCGTTATCGCTCCGCTGGGCGCTACGGTTCTAGTGACGGCGCAGTCCTCCCCGGCCACCAATGGCTTGTACAAGGTCACTTCGACTGAGTGGACTCGCACGACCGACATGCTGACTTCGTCATACTTTGTCGGAGGCAGCATGGTTGTGGTTACCAGGGGCGCGATTAACGGTAATACCGTTTGGCAGTTGACCTCACCGTCCGGTGTCACCGGAACCGATGCAAACAACTGGTCAAGGGTTCTCCAGGCCGGTCCTCCGGTGGGATACCAGGCCGGTAGGGGTATGTCCATCACTGACGGCGTCTTTGCGGTCCAAGAGTCTAACCAGCCGCTGGCAGGTATCCAGGTGACTTCGTCGGGTGTGCGGGTTGACCCGACCGTAGTGGCTCGCAAGTATGTCGCTCCAGTCCCTGCCGGATCTACCACCTGCACCATCAAGCACGACCTTGGCACCAATTCCCCAATTGTTCAGGTAATCGGTGGATCGTCAGGAGAGGCTGTGCTGGTCGGCTGGACAGTAACCGGAGTGAACACCGTGTCTTTGGAGTTCGCTGCTCCGGTAGCAAGCAGTACCGACTGGCGTGTGGTGGTGATTGGCTGATGAAGTTTATTGACGACCTGGCGACCAAGGTTGCCGATGCAGTGGCGAAACGGGTAACTGAAGAGATTGTTCAGCACATCCCCGAAATCGCGGCGGCGTTGGCAGAAGTGATTGTTCCGAACATCCCCGGCCTCCCCGACATCGACAATCTGGCAAGCGCCATAGTCAAGCGGATCACGACGGAGTTGTCCTCCCGCATTCCTTTCTTTCGGGGAGGGTAAGCAATGGGCACTCTGAAGTTCATCGGTGGAAGCACCGCACAGAGCAACGAGGTGTCCACTTTCAGCCAGATCGAAAGCCTGCTGGCCGGGAACCTTACTTTGGCTCAGGTGGAAAGCCTGATAAATACCCGACTGAGCGACTACGCCAATAAGACGTATGTCGATGTCAAAGACGGCACGCTTGCAGATTCGGCTTTTATCGACGCTGCCGATGCCTTGCGGCTGGACAAGAGCAAGCTCAACTTGGCCGGTTATCCGTTCAAGCTGAACAGCGAGGGGAAAGTTCCGGCAGACAAAGTCAAGGTTGTCAGCGTCCAGAAGTACCCCAAACTGGCGGCATCATCTTCGGGCGGCGGTGGCACAACTACGTCTGAAATCGCACTGCTCAACTTTTCGGTTGACGACCCAGGCTATCCGTACAAGCTGTTTGTGACAGGAACGGTATCGGGATCGGTGGCATCCGACAACGGCTCTCGCCCCCAGGTTTTTGTGTCCCGTGGAGACGGTACGGTGGTGGCTAGAGGGTATGGGGTCGCAGAGTCCTACCAGGCCCCCGCGCTGGGATCGGCGTCGAGCAGGATGTATGCCTCCGGTGCTTTCACCCCGGCAGAGTGGCCCAACGTAATTGTTGTACCGGCTCCAATTTTTAATTCTTCCGTCACCTACCACACCGACTGGCAAAACCTGAGTTGGATTCCGGTGAACACCGACCCCTACAGCACCACCATGTCGGGGACGACGTACATGCAGGCCATGTCAAGTATGGAGAATGTCACCATTTCGGCGGCGGTATCTTTCGCTAACGGTCTGCCTCCCGCAGATTCGATTGGCGCTAATGTGGGCACCTTGGTTTGTGAAATGCAGATCTACAGTTCCCGCCGGGGCGTTATCGCTTCTGCGGCACCGTCCAGTGGGAAGCAGACGACCGGCACGCTTACCGCCGTAGCAACCGGCCAGTCTGTTACCAAAGGTGATTTGTTTACTGTTCAGGTTAAGCAGAAGATGTACTGCCCGTGGGGAACACTAAGCCTGGGCAGGCTCGCCACTTGGGCACCGACCGGAACTGGTGTGTCCAACACATTGACGCTTGTTCCTGGCCTAGCCGCTGGGCTGTCGGGAGGGGAGATTACCGTCCTCCCCGTGGCACTGACTTCACAGACTGCAATCACCGGATCAACTACGTTGTCGGTTCGCCTGCAAAGCTCAGGAGGTACATCGGTCACCGCTTTGACCGCCCCCAGTCCGCGCATCATGGCAATCCCGATTCCGGCGTGAACAGTGACCAAATCCCCCTGCCTGGACGCCGCCCGCGAAGCGCTGCACCGTGACCTCAAGGAAACGCTGCGGCTGCTAAGGACTGCTCGTCAGAACAGCGACAAAAACGGTACCGAAGTCCATGAGGACCGACTCAACGCCATGCTCGACCAACTCACTACGTTGGGAGAAGAGTGATGACCGGGAAAATCTATCGCGGTATTCGGCTGAACGATCTTCCTGAAGAACTGAAAGCGATCATCCAGAACGGCCTTGGTATGCCGATGGATGAGAGTGAGGTAGGAAAACACTTCAGCATTGGGCCTGCCCTGCTGGATCACATTGAGAATAGCCATTGGGAGCAGGGCCGCGAAGATTTTGCGGGGTACGACACCGCCAACTTGGGCCGCAACTGGACACTAGATCGGTCTTGGGCAGAGAAGGCTGGCTCTCCTAATACTGGGCGTTGTGCTTTGGGTGTGCTACTGGAAGCAGATATGCCCACCAACCCCTACGCTTTTGACCCCACCAACAACACCGAAGACATGCGGAACGTGGAGAGCGAGAAGCAGGTCACCCCAATCCCCGGTGCCCCGTTGAACGTGACCGGAGTGAAGATCCGCGACGGCCAGCAGTGGCGCGAGGTCTTGAACGATCCCGAATATGTCGCTCGCAGAAGCGGAACATACCCCAGCATTCTTCAGCACCACACCGGCCCACAGATCCGGCTAGCCATGACTTCTGCTGAGGACTACGCCGCAGAGCGCTGGCGCGAGGGTAGTAAGTATTTCTTCTCTGTCGCCCCTGAGCTTAAAGCTCCTTGGTCTGTCCAACCGGCACCGGGAACTTTATATCGCGGGTTAGCGCTAAGGATTCCACCAGAGCTTCTTGACCAGATTCGACCTCTGCTGGGGGAGCAGTCCGACGACGACGAGACGTTTGGTCAGCACTTAAAGGTCGGCCCGATGCTGATGAAGCATATTCAGGAGACACACGGAGGCGTAGAGCAGCCCCAGGCAGGCACGGGTACTTTCTGGTCAACAGACCCAGCAGTAGCCGAAGATGCTATAGCTGCGACCCAGTCCTTTAACGAAGATGAAGGCTACGGCCTGCTGCCGGTAATGATGACCGCCGAATGGGACGGCGAAGGGCTTGACTACGACAAAATGAATGCGGGGCCGCACAACTGGGTGGGAGATAAGGAGCAGGTGCTAACTCCAGGCACACCGTTGCGCGTGAAAAGCCTTCGCATAAATGCTCCGCACATGGCACCAAAAAGTGGAGGCTATTACTGGTTAGAGGTCTTAAACCCTGGAGACGATGATCCCGACTACAGAGGGATGGGGCCGGGGCCGCAACATCATTTTGCCTTCTCTCCCCCCACCTACATCTACCGTGGCCCGAAGGTGCGCCCTGCCCCGCCCCGCCCCGAAGGCTTTGTGGACGAGAGCGACTACAACTTCACTGGCAGTCCCGAAACCCAGTACCACCACCGCAGTATCACGCCCGAAACAGTAAAAGGTATCGACAAGCGCGAAGACAACATCGACATTTACTACGAAGAAATGCACCAGCGCAAGGAGCAAGGGCTAGAACCCATACCGTGGAACGAGTGGCTGAGCCGGGTGGCCTACATCCGGAATATCGCCATGGCGTGGGACGAGTGGGCACCGAAGGTAAAGCAACACGGCGAAGATGCTCCTTGTTCTGGCGGGAACTGCCCGTATAACAGTCATCGAAGCTGGTACATCATCGACCACGGTGACGGCGGCGAAGAGCCGCCGATAGGTGCATACCGCCCGATCCCCCGCGCTTCTTACCTGGACTACGAACACACTTTCCGCAATGGCGAGCCGTCCCTTCGGGTCAATGCGCTTTACACCGACTCCAACTTCAGGAGGGACGGAATCGCGGAAGCCTTTATGCGTCGGCTTGTTCAGGATCATCCTGGGGTTCGCATTGACCCAGGACTGCTGCTGCCAGACGGGCAGAAGTTCCACGACCGGATGCTGGAGAAGGAGCCGTCTGCCCGCGAGCTAGTGACGGCGCTCCGTCTTGCCATGGCCTGGGGTGAGTTCTGATGATTACTTATGACTCAGCAGGCGTCGGCTCTTTCGCCGCCGGGGGAACAACTGCGACATGGCAGCACGTTATCGGAGCGTCTGCGACTGCTCTGATTGTCGGCGTCAGCTTCAGTGGTGGGTCACCGAACACTACGACACGAACCGTTACGGTCGGCAACAAGACCCTCGCCTCTATAGGAGTTCTGCAATCTTCACCCACTGCCTGGACTGAACTTTTCGGAATTATGGGGCCGTCTACTGGGGCGCAGACAGTCAACGTCAGAACTTCGGTTTCGGTAGCAAAGACAGCGAACTCTGTTGCCTACAAAGGCGTGGTTTCATTCGGGTCGGTGTCACTTAATACGCCGTCCTCGACGTACACGGTGACTCAGCCAGCCACATCAGGAAATTGGGTAGTAGGCGTATTCGGTACGGCAACCGCAGTCACCATCGCGCCGCTGGCAACCAGCGGAACGGCTCGCTACGTCAAGTCATCCACACCCACCCTGGCGATTGTGGACGACCTTAGCGAAGCAACGTCGGCCACACTGCAACTCAGCGCTGCTACTACACCGCCAGCAGCAGTAATTACCATCGCTCTGAGTCCGGTGCCGGGATCAACTGGATGGTCCTACACCGGCAATGCGGGGACTAGGGCAGTCACTGCATCCACTACGGCTTCAGCGTCAGTAACCTCTATTCGGCAGGCGTCAACAGCCTTGGTGGTTGCAGCAACAGCTTCCGCAGCTATCTCCGTGGTGGGCCAGCGCGACTTCGCCTCAAGCCTGACAGTGGCTGCCGCTCGCACTGCGAGCATGCTGGTCAACTGGTCGGCCAATGTTTCGCTGACCGCAGTCGCTACTCCGCTGGCGAAGCGCGAATCCAGTTTATGGATCTTCAACTCTTCGCTGGCGGCGACTGTTACCAGAACCGCGACGGCGACAGTAACTCCCGCCGTTATCCCTCCACCGGCTACGCATTCCCCGCTGCGGTACGTCGGGCGCTATCCCGACACCGAAGGTTCCGTAGCCCCTCGCAGCTACGGGATTGCGGCAAATGACAGAACCAAAGTCACTTCCGACTTCATCAACAAAACCGTGGACAGCCTCGTTCATCCGCTGGCAAAGACGGAGTATGTCGATCAGCAAGATAAAACTAAGGCGCTGAAGTCTGACGTACTTGCTGCCGATGAGCTTTACTTCCCGGCGACGGGACACGGTTTGGCTACGCTGGACTCTGACGGCTTCGTTGTTGCCAATCAGATCCCCGGCAGCATCAACACCAATCGGGTGGCCGGATGCTATGTCGGCAGCAATGTCGGCAGCGGGACGGTGACATCGTCGGGATACCGCAGCCTTCTTCTCAGCACAGTAACCATCCCCTATCCCGGCTTCCCTTATGTCGTGATGCCGTTTGGGTGGGTGACGGGCAGCGACCCGAATGGTGTCCTCAAGAGCCGATGGTATGGCACCGGCAGCACCGGCAGGATTGTTGTGCTGCCGACAACGGGCAGTGATTCCGTGTGTGGCTGGGGAATATGCGCAGGCACCGCCAAGCAGAGTTCATACCCGCTTACCCCGGCGGTGTCGATGAGCATAAGAAACCAGCAATTTACCGGCAATATAACTCTGGGGTTATACGGATCTGTCCTGGCCGAAGCTACAGGACGTAGCTACGTTTTTGCCGGTGGATCGTTCTACGTCCTCGTTTTTCCTGCGGTGTGAAAGGACATCTTCATGGGAGCTTTGCAGTACGCAGGTCCACCTTCGTCTAGTGGTACCGACATAGCGACAAAGCGCACGGTAGACACCGTCATCAAGGGCGCGACGACAAATCAGATTGCGGTGGAGGCCGCTGCGGAAGCCGCAGTCGCCAGCCGGGTCACTAAAGAATACGTCGATAAGCAGGACTCCCGATACGCTCCGATAACGGAGTACAAGACCAAGGATGATGCACGCAACGTCCTCAAGACTTCAGTCAATACTCCTGACAACCCGGTGTCGCTCCCCATTTCGGCATCCCGCTTCACCAACACGCTGGGGTCCGGATACATCATGGGGCCGTATGGGTGGCAAGGTCTTGACACTCCAACTTCATCAGGGTCGGCAGTTCAGATCGCCTCGCTGACGACTGACGCTATTCCCCAAGGGAAAAGGTTCTGGCCGGTCTGCTTCGGCCAGGTTTTGGTGACTGCCTCTGACACTGGGTGTCTGCCAGTTATTGAGGTTCGCTCTGGTGGCGGTCTTATGTTGGCTAATGGCCGGGGCCGTTCGATGTTCACCGGAGGTCAGGGAATTACTGCGATGCCAGTCGGCGGCACTACCTGGCCCGAAAGCAACGGGACGCCTCTGACTGTGACGATGTGGCTGTCCGACCTCAATGGCCGGTCGGTAACCCCGAAGGACGGATCGACTATCGCTATCGGCGGGTCCGTCTACATCATGGTGGCGTCGTGATTCGGTATTGGCCCCTGGAGAAGGGCCGCGTAGTCACCAGTCCGTACGGACCCCGCGAGGGAGGGTTTCATTACGGAGTTGATTTTGGGTTCCCTCTTTGGTCAGGGCGGGGAGGAAGTGGATCACTGCCCGTCTTCGCCATTCAGGCCGGAACTGTTATCTATGCCGGGGCGGCACAAGGGTACGGAGGACCAGATCCTGCTGGCTGGTTGGTCATCGACTCCGACGACGACCAGGGCGGTGGAGTACTTGAATACGGCCACATTCGGCGGCTGCCTCACGTCAAAGTCGGCTACAAGGTTAAAGCCGGGGAACAGATAGCCATTATCAACCCCGACTCCAACACCAATGGTGGGACCGCTCCGCACCTTCACCTTAGCGATATGCCGGTTGACTATGCGCCCTTGCAGAAACAAAATCCGATGATTCGCCTCAAAGGGGCCGCTGATCCCGGCACCGCGATCCAGGTCATCAAGAAGGAGTCCATCGTGGACAGGCCCGACTTCAACGAGTTCCCGAACTGGAGCCGCAACTGCCAGTCCCGAAATGGCACCAAGATTGATCTGGTATTGATCCATACCCAGGAAGGGTCAGGCAACGCCGCCTCGCTGGCCCAGTTCCTTCGATCCACCGAAGGTGGAGGAAATCCGGTCAGCTATCACTACACCATCAGCCAAGATGCAAAGGATAATGGCGTGACCGTGGTCGATGTGGTTGATACCGACCTGGCTAGCTATTCAGTAGGGAACAGCAATAACCGCAGCATCAACATCTGCTTCGCCGGTTCCCGCGCCGCCTGGACCCGCTCCGAATGGTTGAAGCACTCCCGCGCTATCGACGTTGCAGCATACCTAGCGGTACAGGACTGCAAAAAGTACAAGATCCCGATAAACGTCCTGGCCCCGCCGTACAAGAAGAAGCCGCCGGGAATCTCTGACCATCGGTACTGCTCTAAGTTTTTGCGCGACGGCAATGACCACCAGGATGTCGGGGATAACTTCCCGTGGGACGTATTCGCCGCCGCCGTGGGGCGCTACGCAGGCACTGCCACTACTCCCGCCCCGGCCCCTGCACCCACCCTTGACCTGCTCAGTCCTGCTGTTTTGAAGGTTCTGGCGGGTCAGTTCCTGTAACCGCTGGCCGGAAATGCCAGAAGGAATAGGAGGACTGCTGTGAGAATCCAGAGACAGTGCGAGACTTTTGCGTACCGCATTGCCAGGGAACTGCCGCCGGTAGATAGCGTAACGCCGATGCCGGATAACTTCCCCGGCACCGGCCAGGACTGGCTGGAGCGTACCGTTGCTTTGGAAAATATGCTGGAAGCGTTCAACAAACAAGGCATTGACTCCCGAACTTGGCACGGCAAAAAGAACCCCATCACCGGGGAGCATGAGTACAGCCCCGAACGTCTGGCTCAGCATGAGACGGTAATGAACCATTTCCGGCCCCATATTGACGCGGTGCCGAAGAATGGAGAGGCGCATCTTCTGGCCGGTCTGGGAGGGGCCGGTAAGACTACGATCCTCAGGCAACTGGGGATTCATACGGAGCCGGGTCGGCCCGAACCGATGACGCACTTCGCCCTCAGCGCCGACAACAACAAAGACGTGATGGTCGATAACGATATGGTCCCGCCCATCCAGTGGCTGGCCCAGCAGTATCCCGACCTTGTCCCCCGTAACCGGCGGGGAGAACTGTATGACTTCACCCCGATGGAACTGAGTTCACTGATCCAGAACGAGTCCAGGGATCTTGCGAACCGGCAGGCGCAGGAGGCGTACAAGGTGCGTGCGAACGTGGTCTGGGACTACCGGATGGGAACTCACGATTCTGCAATCCAGCACCTGGACGCACTGGATAAGCATGGCTACACCAGGAAGGGTGCCATTTTTGTAGACGTGACGCCCAACACCAGTCGGCAGCGTGGAATTAAGCGGCACATCGACGGCATGAGCCAGTTCTATCGCAGGCACACTATGTCCCCGGTAGATCCGAAGTACAAGCCTGCTCGTCGCGGCGGTCGGCGGCTGCCGCTGTTTGCTACAACCGACCTTCATCCTAAAGATCCTGCGTCTGGGGAATTATCTAGCTCCGGTGAAGCGTTTAAGAAGTTGGTGACGGAAACACCCCACCGACTTAACGCAGGCTGGCTACACATCAACAATGAGGACTTTACGAATCCCATCATTAGAAGCACGGGTGGGCAATGGGCAGGGCTGTCACAGCTTCCCCAGCAGCCGATGCAACAGCCTCCGGTACGAGCCGCCGGAAGGATACTTATGGCTGACCTAGACACTGCCGATCCGCACAGCGTGTTGAGCTTGCTCGACGCTTACCGGGATGGACAACTGAGTTTCCCCAATCTGGTGGAGGCTATTGTCGCAAGATACGAGCAGATCAAGGGTGTAGACCAGCACCCCGAACGCGCCGAATGGTCAAGTTTTGACCGCGACGAAATGATGCCCGAAGAAGATAACGGCTGGTGGATCACTGCTGCTGTATGGAGCGGCGTGTTGAGCCAGGAGCAGGCTCAACTCATCAAAGACGAGGTTAAGCGCCGCGTGATCCTGTAGCCCCTCCTAGCTGCCTCCTTAAAGAGTAGGAGGTAGCCAATGAACAGGCTTTTCGGTGAGGGCGGTGAACGCCTTGCCGGGAGTGGGGGCAGCCACTCCTGTTGCCTGCGCCCGCCCTCACCCCTCCTTCATCTTAAAGGGGATCTTTCATGCCGGATCTGACCCCGCAGCAGCTAAACCAACTGTTGCTTACTGAGCTTTCTGCGTCAGCCGGTCAGCCGCTGCTGGACAATGATGGTAGCAAGTTCACGCTGCGCGGAGCCGTGGCCCGCATTTTGTGGAAAGTCAACTTCCTGCTGCCGCTCACTGACCGCCCGGTTGATCCGCGCAAGACCGACGATCTTTTTGGGCACATCCTGTCTATGAGGATGGAGGGACTACGAACCCAAGCCCTTCTGGCCGCGCTCTGTGAGAAAGCCGGGATTAGTGTCCAGGCCGTGTTCGCCACAGTAGAGGAATCTGTGAAATGACTTCTTCTTTGCCGCCGTGGTCGCCCGACTACGTTTCTGCTGCCGACGCAGTAGACCCAGAACTTACTCCCCCGTGGGTGACCACAGACTCTGTCCCGCCGGTATCGGTCACCTCCTCGACGGCCATACCGGCGGGACTCCCCTCCACGGACAACTGGGCAGCCCAACTGGAAAGGGCCGCTGCTGAAGCTGCCCAGGAAGCGTTGAAGAAAGCCGCACCCGCTATTCAGGAGCAGGTTTCGGCGTACACCCAGAGCTACATCACCGGGATCTTGACCGGCAAGCCGGTGTCTCCGACCATCACCGGCACGACCTTGACCGGCTCTGAGCTTATGATCGCGTCGGCCCGAAACCGATCCTGGCGAACATTCCTTCAGGGCATGGGCCTGGATGTCGTGTTCGCACTGGTTGCTATCGTCGGCACTCTGGGCGACGTGAACTTTTTCAGTAAGGCCGGGTGGGTCACGCTAGGAATCTTGGTCATCAAGACAATAATTCAGACCGTGGTTTCTTACGTTGCACGGGTGAAAATTGCTCCCCCCTACGAATCAAAATAGGCTCTGCCCGAACTGTAAGGAGCCGGTCCCTTACCGATGGATTGGCGGCTACCACTGCTCACAAACCGGACGGCTACGCAAAGAATCGTGGCCCCCAAATTACCGGGAGGACGGGACGCATGGCTGAGTGCAAGGTGACTTGTTTCGACGGGTGCAGAAACGCCAAAAATACTGGCCCTAAGGTGTGGCGGTATCTGTGCGAGGACTGCGCCCAGGACCAGTTAGATCGACACCGTAAGGAGACGGGTCACTCCGACCTTCATATGGCCGTCACCACCGAAGTAAGTACCGAAGATCTGCGCAGCAAGATCCGGCGAGCCGGTCAGGTTCTGATCCGTCAGGGGTGGTGACTCATGCCGTTCCACGCTAATCAGCAGCAGCGGCTCGTTTCCGAAAGGCCGTATAGCCCTACCGATGCTTTCGTCAACGGAGCGTGCTTTACCCGCGCTCCGTGGGATTCCATCGTGGACTTCGCCACCCATGACGCCTTTTGCGGGATGACGCTGTATCCACGCCAGCAGACCCTGTTGCGTCTGATCTTTCTGGAAATCGACCAGATGACTCAGTACGACCTGGATGTCATCGAAGAGTGGCGACACGGTTTCATGCAACGCCGGGAAGTATTCGGTGTCCAGCCGGATATCTGGGAGCGGGTCAAATATCTGAAGGATCGCGGCTATCGCCGGTTCCCCGAAATCCAGGCCGTCCTGGGCCGTCGTGCCTCCAAGGGCATGATCGGCGGGATCTTGGGTGCAGAGCAAATGGCCTATATGTTCTCCCTGGATGACTGGCAGTCCCACTACGGTGTGGTCCCCGGTAAGGACGGCTACCTCACTGTTGTCGCTACCAGCCAGAGCCAAGCCAAGCGCCACCAGTTCCGCGACATCGCCATGGCGGTGGAGGGTTGTGCATACCTTCAGCCGCACATCGCCAGTTCTAGAGATTACGAAATGTCGATCCGCACCCCGGCAGACATGCGTCGGATCGCTACCCTGAAAAGCGCAGGCATGGTCCCCGACCATGAGATTGCCACGCTGCACGCTATCGCCATGGCCTCCAACTCCGACGTGGTTCGTGGTGCTGCATCCTTCGGACTGTTCCTTGACGAGTTCGCCTTTATGATCCAAGGCACCGGGTCATCGAAGTCGGGCGAGGAAGTTTACGAGTCGGCGGTGCCGTCCCTCGACCAGTTTGAGCCGGATGCGCTCATCTACATCCCCTCGTCGCCATGGTGCTTGGAACCAGAAACCAAGGTGCTGACGGAGGATTTGCGGTGGGTGCCGGTGAAATCCGTTCAGGTCGGTGACCGGCTGATCGGCTTCGATGAAGAGTGCCAGGGTCAGGGCAAGGGCCGCACCTGGCAGCCTGCCGTGGTTACTGAGTCCACCGTCATTCACGCTCCGCGCTATGAGATGACGATGGAGAGCGGCAAGAAGATCGTCTGTACCGGCGAGCATATGTGGCTGGGCCGACGCTCACAGACCGACTACCAGTGGATCAAGACCTCCAAGCTCAAGCCGGGAGACAAGATCAAGACTCTGGGTGTCGATCCGTGGGAGCCGGAAGAGACGTATGACGCAGGCTGGCTGTCGGGATTCTTCGACGGCGAGGGTCACCTGAGTGCCAAGCTAGGCAATGCCAACGGTCTGGTACATCTGGGGTACGCGCAAATCTTCGGCCCCATTCAGGAGCGTGCAGAACTGCTGCTCAAGGAGCGAGGCTACGAGGTCAAGAACGCGGTCGGTCATGCCGACCGGGGTGATCGCGCTGTTGCTAAGGCCCGTATCTACGGTGGCACGTCAGAGATTCTGCGATTTCTGGGCACCATCCGGCCTCAGCGTCTGCTCAACAGCTTCCCGCAGAAGTTCTACGGGGGCCGCATCTACGGGCCAGACAAGGCCATCGACCATGTGGTGTCGGTACGCCAGGTGGAGGACGGCCCCGTTGTCGCGCTGGGTACATCGACCAACACCTTGGTGGCCGAAGGGCTGCTGAGTCACAACACCAAGATCGGCCAATTCTTCACGCTGTACAAGCAGGGCAGCGTGCTGATGAAGAGCTACACCGACAACCAGTACCACCGTCAGACGGAAGAAAGCCTGGGCGTCGATGCCGCCGCTGAAATCTTGGACATGACTGCCGACCCGGTCAAGTTGGTATTCCAAGGCCCAAGCTGGATCTTGTACCAAGACTGGGAGCGCGGCAAAGAGCTAGTGGGCCGCACCTTCAAGCGCCCGATTCAGCCGGATCTGACCAGTGAAGCTCAGCAGCGCCGCCAACGCCGCAACCCTGAGAAGTTCCGCGTCGAACGTATGGGCCAGTTCGCGGAAGTTGCCGACCAGTATCTCAACCCCGACAAAGTCGAAGCCATGTTCGCTCCACTGGATTGGCGAGAACCCCTGGTCGAGCAGGAGCGGGGCCGGTTCGACCGGAAGTACCGCATCCACTGCGACCCAGGCAGGACTGGCGCGAACTTCGCTATGGCTATCGGTCACGTTGAGGATGCGCCGTGTACCGGCTGTGGATGGACCGCAGCGGACGGCGGCACCGGCTGGGCTAATAGCGCCCACATCTGCCCAGAGAACGGGCACGTCTGGCCGCACGTCATCCTCGACTTCTTGCATGTATGGAGGCCCGCCGACTTCCCTGCTGATCCGGATTCGGGCCGCAGGACTATCGACTACATCCAGGTCGGCAATGACATCAAGAATGTGTTGTACAAGTTTCGGTCAACGGAGAAGATCTCTTTTGACCAGTGGAACAGCGCATACTTTCTGGCCGACCTCAAGCAAGAGTTCTCCCCTGGCATTCGGGTCACCGAAGTTACCTTTACCGAAAAGACTAACCAGGAGCGTTACGAGAAGTTCAAGTCGGCTATGAACCTGGGCTGGGTGTCTAGCTATCGGGACGGCTTCTTTGACCAGCACTCCAGCCTGCTGGAGCAGGAGTTGAAGTTCCTCTCCGAAAAGAACGGCAGGGTGGTTAAGCAGGACTTTGGCCCGGTGACTACCAAAGACCTCGCGGACTGTGTCCAGGTCGTGACCGTCGATTTGCTGCACGAAGCACTGGATCGCTGGGAGGCCGGAACGCTGACTGCTTCTAGCTACGGATCTTCCGACAGCGCCGGTTTGCGGGTTGGCCGGGAGTTTGAGCGGCTAGGAATGGCAGGTGGTGGAACACGTCGCAGCGGCAGGGCGTGGCAGGATTTGGAGCGGCAGAAGGTGGATCGCTCCCGTTCTCAGCGGTATTCACCAAATCGTGCCTCTTCAATTCGGACACGCGGCTCTAAATGATTGATTACTGAGTCCTGCGTTTTTATAGTCGTGGTGCCAAAGGAGGCACAGTGCGCGACTCTAAAAACTTTACCGCCGTCTGCGACAACGCCGAAGAGCCGTCAGACGCCCAAAAAGATGCGGCACGCCTTACGGTATGCGGCAATGCCCACGACATAGAGGATGCGGTCACGCTCCTTCAGATGTTGGGGCTTTATCCAGGTCAGACTTCCGAAGGGTTCTCCCCCATGAGGAAATCTTTTTCGTGACCCGCCGCCGGGGTCCGCTGTTCGACTATCCTCGCAGCCTGCATCTTCCTCCAGTCGGCACAGAAGAAGAGGACTGGCGAGTTCTAAGCCTTTGTCGCAATCACCCCGACCCCGATCCTCTGTGGAATCCGATGCGCCCCGAAGATGCCGAACTGGGCAAGAGCATCTGTAATCAGTGCCCGGTTAAGCAGCGGTGCGGAGAGTATGCAATGACCCGGCGGGAGCCTTATGGCACCTGGGGCGGGGTCACAGAATGGGAACGAGATTTTTTATTGACCGGGAAAATCCGGAAACGGAAATAAACCCCGAACAGACTGTGTTCTACGGGGAGGAAGAAGGAGGAAACCCCATGAAGAAAATCATTGCAGCCCTGTCTGCTATTGCTCTGTTTGTGGGCACCGCAGGTGTTGCGCATGCAGACGGCTATCTAACCCCCGGCGAAGAGGATCTGGGGGATGCCGTAAGCGACGGCCTCTGTGAGTACATCCAGATAAATGGCGTGACCAGCAGAAGCATGACGGAAGTCTTCGACATCATCTACCAGCAGCCCGAAGTGGCTAACGGTGGTGACGTGGCCGACGTGGTGAACTACGTCGTGTCTAGTTATTGTCCGGAATACTGGAGGGAACTTACTTCCTTCGGAGAGGGGTATCGGAACTGATGCTCACCACTTCTGCTAATACTGAGCCGGATAAGGTCAGTCAGTATTTCGACAAGCGCGGCTGGCCGACCGATTCGCGCAACCATGCTGAGGTAGTGGAGGTCTTTCGGCCCCGCGCTGGCTGGTCACGGTTTTCTCCGCGCAAGTGCGTCAGCAATGAGCTTCTGCATGTTCTGGCCGCTGAAGGCGTCACGCTCGTCACGCTAAGGTGCCGCTACAGCAATTCCCGAACAGTATCGGCAGACTTCAAGATCGGGCAACTGCTATGAAGTACCTGACGAAGGAAACGCTGGAAGAGGTCGCCAAGGTCGGTGCCGAAGTCGGATACAGCAGACAGGTCGGTACCGACATGGTGGACCGGCTCCCCAGCGGCGGCAGGTTCCCGGTGGTGATGTCGATGTGTCACGACAGAGTTCAGGGTCGGCGTGGCGTGCCGCATATGCGGGCGTTGGTGGCAGTCAGCCTTGAAGAAACCTGGCAGGTTGACATGGACCTCGACGTGTTCAATTCACTACCCGAAGTCAACATCGAATAAAACCCTCACCTTGGCACGCGCCCCCGGCAGGAATAATCCCCCTGCCGGGGGCGTTGTTATAGGTGGAGGGGGCAGTTCCCCTCCGGACAGGAGTCCCATGACGATCCTCGACCTCCGTGCCGCGACCCCGGTGGAGATTGATACCGTCCTCGCGGATCTGGACTACAAACGCTACGTCGCCTTTATGCGAGCCGTGCAGTACCGCCAGTCGGGCTACAAGGCCCAGGAAGGCAGCCGCTACTCGCGCCCCGACCCGGCCTACGCCGACAAGCTCTTCGGCCTCGCCGCAGAAGAGGACATCAAGGTTGCGGAACTGGAAAAGGAAATGGCCCCCTACGAGGCTGAGTTCACCCGGCGGGGCGGCTGGACCCGCGCCTTCCTGGTGGTCACCAGCGGCCAGGGCCACGTCCACAGCAGCCAGCGCTGCCACACCTGCTACCCCACCACTCAGTTCCACTGGGTGACCGGGTACTCCGGTCACGACGAGGACGAAATCGTCGGTGATGCAGGCGAGCGTGCCTGCACCATCTGCTACCCCTCCGCTCCGGTGGACGTGCTGGCACGGCCCACCAAGATCTTCTCCAAGGACGAGGAAGAGCGACTGGCCGCACGGGCTGAGCGCGAGGCCAAGCGTGCGGCGAAAGCGGCGCTGGAGGTCATCGACCCTGACACCGGCAAGACCCTCTTCAAGACCGAACGGGGTGCGACCAACGAAATCGCCAGCCGCCTGGATGCCTACTTCTCCTACGACAGCCAGGAGTACCTGGACAAGGCAGCCAAGATTGTCAAGGCGGTCGCCTTCAAGCGGGGCGTCAAGCCGGAAGATCTGCTGGCCGAACTCAAGGGCAAGGCTGAGAAGAAGTTCCGGCGGGAAGCGGTCAAGCAGATCAAGTACATGCTCAAGACCAAAGGCTTCCCCGGCTGGCAGGACAAGAGCGACCCGGCCCTCTGGTACGACAGCTACCGCAGGGTTGCCAAGGAAGAGGGTCTGATCTGACTGAGAGCCGGGGGAATACTCCCCCGGCTTTCGGCGTTGTTATAGATGGAGGGGCTTTCCCCTCCGGACGGGAGGGTTCACATGGACCCCAAGAAATACATCGAAGCGGCGCTGGAGTACGAGATTGCCGTGCTGGAAGCAGAGATTTCTGCATGGCAGCCTAGCTGGTCGGTCGCGCCGCTGCTGAAGTCCTATGTCGATGCGGCTGCCAACGCAGCGATCTTGTCGGTGTGGGACAGCGAAATCGACAGAGGGCGGCTCGCCTACCAGAAAGCTCTGGCCGACCACGCTTACGGCCAGGACAAAGTCCAGCACCTTTACCTCTGAAGGGAGAAAATATGTACGAGGGCACCATGTATGAGCGCAGCTACGGTTCTAAGTATGACGAGCCGGGTAAGTACGCTCGCGTTGCCGACATCGCCAAGCTGATCCGGCGCGACATCAAAGCCGCCATTGCGGCGGGCGAGTTGCCCGGTCGGATATCCGACTACCGGGTGCGCAGCGAGTCCTACTCCGGTGGGCAGTCGATCCGTGTCCGGTTGCTCAAGCCGGAACTCTACGAGGTCTGCAAGGGCATCGTCCCCGGCAGCGACGACGACGGATACGGGCGCTTCTGCGGCGATCCCTGGTGCGCAGAAGGCGGCATTCACCGGGATGATCCCCACGCCCGGTACCACTACATCCTGTCCGCTGAAGGGCGGCGGGTGGAGGAAAAGCTGAAGGAAATCCACGGAGCCTTCAACCACGACGGCTCTGAGCCACAGGTCGATTACTTCGACCGGCGCTACTGGGGCGGCGTCGAAATCGAACGCCCATCTGAGCTTCCGGCTCTGGCCGGATAGAAAGGAAAAAATCGAATGAGCAGCATCTACGTTGTGGACACGGGCAGCTTTGAGGTCTACGTCTTCGCCAGCAGCGAAGCTGAAGCCTGCGAGCAGGTCATCGAAAAGCTGGAACTGGATTCGGTGAACTATGCCGAATACTTCAGCGACGACGTGGACGACATCGGGCGTCCCGAAGATCTACTGGAATAAAACCGCTAAACCCGGCGTTACATCTAGTGACTGGGAAGGAGTCGCAAATGTATGTCGCAGACGTGACAAGCATGAAGGAGCTTGAGTTTCTGCTGTCGGAGGCAGAGTGCTGGCTGATGGACAGCCCCGATAGCGAGCAGGCTCGCTGGGACGTAGAGGACATCAAGGAGCGCATGGAGCAAGTGCGCTTGGACGGGAGTGCCACACCATGATCGAAGTTCACGATTACAGCACCGGCACGGAGCCGACCGGGGAAACCTGGACGACCGAAGAGTTGCAGCGCGACTTCTCCGTCGAAGGCTTCGCAGCCCCGTACGTCATAGTTCGCCGGAAGTCTGACGGTGCCAAGGGCACGTTGGAGTTCACCCACAGCCCGCGTGTTTACTTCGATTTCAAGCCAGCCTAGAAAGGACGACATCAATGCTGGAGCGCATCGCCAAGCTGCTCAACCAGGCAGAGAATGCCGGGACAGAAGCCGAAGCCGCCGCCTTCATGGAGAAGGCTCAACAGCTTGCCACGATTCACTCTGTGGATCTGGCGAAGGCTCGCCATGCCACCAAGGATAAGGAACGTACCGTTCCGGAGCAGCGCACCATCCATATCGGAGAGCGTGCGACCCGTGGCCTGCGGACCCTGGTGGACCTCTTCCTGGGGATCGCCTCTGCCAATGACATCCAATGCACCATTGCGGGCAATGCCACTCGCGTCTACGGGGTGGGGTTCAAGGAAGATCTGGATGTGGCCGAAGCCCTGTTCGCCTCGCTGCTGACCCAGCAAGCTAAGTCTGCCGACGACTTCAAGCGCAACGGCGACTGGAAGCGAGAAGAGATTTACGTCCGTGACCGCTACGGCTACGGAGAGTACAAGCCACAGTCCTGGCTGACCGCTCGCCTGAACTTTCAAGATGCCTACGCCAGCCGCATTCGGACCCGGCTGTCTGATGCCAAGTGGGCAGAGGAAAAGCGGATCAAGGATGCTGAGGCCGAAAAGGCTCGTCGTATCCACCTGGATGACGACGGTCTGCCGACGCCCACCTTCAGCGAGTGGCTGCGCAACAACCACGGTCTGGATCTGGACAACCTGGAAGAGGACACCGGCACCGTGCTGGAGTTCTCAGAACTCCTGCGTGACCCTGACGACGACTGGACCCAGGAGTTGGTGGCTGAGTTCGTCCAGGGCCTGGAAGCTCAGGACAGCGCCCCCGGCGCGGCTCTGGTTCTGGTGGAGAAGCGGACGGCGGTGGCCGAAGCTGCGGCTCCGATGCTGAAGCGGGCGCGTGGCTCCTACCGGGGCGGTACCTCCGGTGCTAGCTCCAACAGTGGCCGCTCTGCCGGTCGGGCTGCGGCTGACCGGGCGCGGCTGGGTGGAGGCACTGCCATTGGTGGAACGAGAGGGGCGATCAGTGCGTGACACCCAGCGGTCCAAGGTCTACTCCGCGCAGAACGTCCTTCACTGGCTGTTCGATAGCGCCGTGCAGACCGGCAATCCGGTTGTCACCATCAACGGTGTGACCGTCACTCTGCCCCCTGAGGCTAAGTTTGGGTGCGTCAACTCCATCCAGACTTACCTCAACCGGGTCATGCAGATGCCGGATATCGCCAAACACAGGCGCTTCACCCCAACGGTGCGCGAGCGCAAGGGCACTACCAAAGCGCACTACCAAAGCGGCACCATCGCTATCCCGGTCCACCGGGACGGTAAATGGGCGATGCGGGAAATGGTGGTGCTTCACGAACTGGCCCACCACCTAGCCCCTGGTGATCGGCACGGACCCGGCTTTGTTGCCGTGTTCCTGTCCCTCCTGGGGACGGTGCTGGGGCCAGAGGCTGAACTGGTAGCCCGCATGGTGTTTATCGACAACGGCGTTCAGACCTCCCCCGCTGCATTAAGGAGTGAAGGGAGTCGCCGTGAAGATCCGAAAGCAAGCTGAGCAGAACCCCGAACTGCTGAAGGGCACCAAGGTTGTGTTCACTCCACGCCAGGAAGAACTGGTCAGGGAGTTGGGCGAACGCCTGCGCCAAAAACGTGAGCTTGATGGTGCCCCCTCCTTGGGCCTCACCCCCGAAGGGATTACCGAAGCCCTTCAGGAGTACATCAAGATGCGCAATGAAGCCGGGGAGGACTGGCAAGGAGATTACTGAGCTTCCGGCACCCGCCGGTTTGGGAAGGAGAAAAATGTTTCGTTTACTTTGTGCTGCGTTAGCGGCAGTCGGGTTGTGTCTGGCTCCCCAGGCTTCTGCCGTGCCAGGTCAGTGTTGGCAGTCGCCCTTCGGGGGATTCTGTGACACTCTGCCTCAGGCTGACGGCAGCTTCCAGCACTGCGAGTCGGTGGGCTTTGGATCATCCAGCTACCGTAACTGCTACCAGGCTTGCATGGACAACGTCGGACGGCTGATGCCAACCGACTACGACTACGAAACTCCGTGCTGAGACAGAGCCAATTACACTCAACACAAGTGGTATAAATGAAGAGTCATCCTCTGCCGAAGGAGAAAACACCAGGATGAAGATAACGATTACCTCCAACGGAGAAATCAGCTTCGATATCGACGCACACAACCCAACAGATGTTGGGCAGGCCCTCCTGCTGGCTCAGCAGATGCGCAACGGGACGCAGACTGCGGATACTGCTCGCACGCTGCTGATGTTCGCTTCCGACGACGACGACGAGTTGCCTGCGGAAGATCTCATCGTTCCGGCCAGCAACAACTTCAGTGAAGATGAGCGGATTGCGGCTCGCCTTCAAACCCGCGAGCAGCTAGAGACGTGGCTGTATCTGCGCCGAAATGATCGGGTGCGGGGAATCGCCCTCAGCGGTCTGGCTCATCGGTTCAGGCTGTCCAGTACCGCAGCGTCGGCCCGGTGCGCCACCCTCGTCAAGATGGGGTACGCCGTCCGGATCGGTAAGGGCTACTACCGGGCCGTCGTACCTACTGACGACTAGGCCGCAATATCTTTGGCTAGCTGGTCAATGGCGTCGGAACGGTAACCGTCCCATACATCTTCGTCATTGACCAGCACCACAGGTGCCATGGTGAACCCCATCGCCCGCACCATGTCGGCCAGTTCCGGCTTCTCGTCCAGCCGTACCTCTTCAAAATTGATGCCTTTGCGCTTCATGTGGATCTTGGTGGTGCGGCACATTTGGCAGGTAGGTCCGGTGGTGAATACGGTGACGGCGGGCATGGAAGCTCATTTCTGCGTCGAGGGGTGGGCGGGGAGAAAACTGATGCTGCAACCTTTATGCTGTCGGAGCAAGTTGTCTTTTCCCCGTGATCGTGTCGCCCTAGTGTGAGTTATAGCGTAGGGACAGGACTGCCTCATCGCAGTCCCATCCGCACCGACAGACACCTTAAAGAGTGAGCGCAGGAGGTGTCATGCCCGATCTTCAGTTAGTGGGGGGAGAACAGGACGGCCACACCGTGCGAGTTGCTACCAGCAACTGTCCGGAAGTGTTCTATGCCGTCCCGCTGGCCGATGTTGAAAAGATTCGCGCAGCACACGGCAATCTCAACCGGCTGATCCTCCGCGACAAGCTGGCCGTCCTGGCGTACCGATTCGACAAGATTGTCGCCATTGACGGGCGCGTAGAGCTTCGGTATGTCCGGACACCCGAAATGGACAAAGAGCAGGTGTCCTCACTGTGAACCCTGCCGCCCTGCTACCGAAAGAGTAGGAGGTCAGTATGTTTACCAATAGCCGATCCATTGACGACCGGGCGACCGCCGCCAGCTTCGATACCGCCCACAAGAAGTACGCTGCCGCGACGGATTCCTGGTTTGACGGCACCCCGTTCTCCATCGACAACCGGCTGGCCCAGTGCCGCCGACTGATGAACATTGCTCGTACTCACGTTGCTCGCCGTGGCGCTGAGGTCGGGCCGTTGCACCGGCTGGCCGAACTGGAAACCGATGCTCGCGCCCTCGTCGCTCTCCGCGAGGATCTGCTGACCGGGGCCTATGACCGTGAGGATACCTCGCCCATCGCCGGAGTTCACATCGCGGCAGGAAGCTATGGAGACTGGGGCGGCAAAACCAACGATGACGGCAACCCGGTTGGCTGGGACATCTACAACGAGCTTGCCGACGAAGACGACGACGAAGAGTCCCAGGAGTGGGGCAAGAAATGGAAGCGCGGCCCCGGCGGGAAAGACCTAGAAGAACGCCTAAAGCGGGATCGCAAGGGCGAAGGCAAAGAGGCGCGTCGGCGCATCGCTATGCCAGCCCCGCGTGGCACAGATCCGCACTTCACTCCCCGCACTGAGGGTGGGGAGCATGGCGATATCTACTACGGAGACGGTGACTGGTTCTCCGACTACGGTCTGGAGCCGGATGCCGAAGACCGTGCCCGGTGGCGTGAACTGACGAAGCAGCGCGATCAGCGGTTGCAGGAGTACATCGACCGCACCGGCCTAGATCCCTACGTTCCCGAATCCCAGGCACGGGAAGAGAAGGCCGAACGGGATCGTCGCAAGAAAGGTAACTGCGGCGACGAAGAAGAGTTCAAGGGTGGGGAAGAGGAAGAGGTCTACAAAGAGGCTGCCGGTTCCCTCAAAGAAGAGCATGATGGTCTAGCTCCGTGGGAAGCTGCCGACTCCGAAAAGGGCTGGGACAAAAAGGCTGCCGGATCTGAGTGGCGCAGTATTGAGTGCCCTGAGTGTGGGTCTAAGCCGGGAGATAACTGCACCGAAGGTTCAGGTCACTGGGCTGATGAGGGTCGGTTCGACCGCACACCGCATGAACTGCGCACCGATCCTGACGTGATCGCTGAGTACCTGGAAGAGTTCTCGCCGGAAAACGTCCAGCGTGGCGAGGACCAGCGCAACGAAGGCTTGAGAGAATTAGCCGACGCAATTGTGCGAGGCGGGCCACGCAAAGGGGGCCTATCCCCCCAAGACCGGCGCTACGTCACCCTGGAGTCCAGCCGGTTCCTGGCCGACAACATCGACACCAACGATGCCCGTGAGCTTGGAACCCGCGCTATGCACTACGCGCAGAAGGCAACTTCGTCCTACTCCGTAGACCGCTCCCGAACCATTACGACAGCCTTCGTTCAGAGGGTGGTCGATGGTGCTACCCAGCGGAGTAATCACATCGCCCTGCTGCGGAGTGCCAGCAGACCTGCACTGGATCGTGCTGCATCATTGCCCTCTGAAGCTCTGTTCCTCTAGGAGAGTCACCCAATGAGCTTTTGGGGAAAAGTTGATGTGTCAGAGAAGTATCTTTCTTTCCGGCACTTCCTCTACCTGACCATCTGGGTTGGCACTCTCGTCATCATTGTGAAGGGGGATTTCGCCGCAATCCCCCGCGAGCTTCAGGACGAAGCAGCCGGGGCCTTCTGGGTCTGGGGCGGGCTGACATTATGGGCAACCCCTACCGCTATCCTGTCTGACTACCTGATTCACAGATCACCGCCCTGCAAATACCGTGCCATGTGGCTCCGGATGGGCGCTGATGTCGGGCAGTTCGTCTCCATCCTGGTGTACATGATCCTCAGGTTCTACACCGGGGACTACCATGTTTACTCAACATCTGTGCTTTTCGCGGCGCTGGGTTACGTCGGCTACCTGGCCTTGTGGGACATCAACCAGTTAATCGGGGTGGAGCGGCTGGCATCACGACTGGAGAAGAAGGATGTCTAGTGGCGTTAGTGCTGTTTTGTCGGCACTTTCTTATGCAGGCATTGGGGCGGGCCTGGGGACGGTTGGCGCTTCAATTGTTGCCGCTCGCTCCAGTCGGGGCGAGTCTCGCGCTCACGCCGCTGAAATCCTGAGCAACGCAGCGGGGGGATTGGCAGACCGGCTGTCCAGCCTGAACGAGAAGCTAGACCGGGATAACCGTGAACTGCGAGAAGCGCTATCCAGCATGATTGAAGTCATCGACATGCTGATCCCGTACATCAAAGACGCGCCTGCCGACATCATCACTAAGGCGTCAAAAATCAGCAAGCACGCCAAGCAGGCTCTTTAATCCTGTAACCGGCTGATCCCGCCGACAGAAGTTACGAGGAAGCTCTCCCGACGACGACTGGAAGCAGGGCAGACGTGTCTGACATCACCGCATTTGAGGCGCTTGTAGCTTCGGATTCTGAGCAGAAGATCGCCAAGCAGGCCGCGACCGACAAGCTGGCCGCTGCGATCTACGACGTGCGGGAGCAGTACGGGGCACACCTGTTCTGCGCCAAGACCAAGGAAGAGTTCCACGACCGGGTCGCCCTGTGCAAAGACGACATGATCCGAACGGTCAACGCCCACCTGATGCCGGTGACCGGCGTGATGCGCAAGGTCTGCAAGACCATGGAGCGCGAGTGGCGTGAGCGGATTGCTAAGGGCGACCCCCGCGACGAGAGTAGCCCCGACTTCGACCCCGTCGATCATCCTGACTTTGAGAAGGAAGACTACGAAGGCGACCTGAAGGACTGGGACGTTCACTCGCCAGATATGCCCAGCCTGGGCACTGTTGGCGACATACTGGACGCCAAGGCTCAGCGGCAGCAGCAAGGCCCTCGTCCGCTGCATGAGATTGCGCGGGACATCAAGCGCAACTGGCCGAAGGTCAACTTCGCCGCTCAGCCGTATCTGGATGCCCTCCACGAACTGGAGAGCGTCGATGATATGTACTACCAAGATCCGGCCAAGCACATCGTCAACTACTTCCTCTCCAACGCCGGTACCTGGCGTGGGCCGGAAGCCAAGCGCATCAAGGACGAACTGAAGGGCTTAGTCAACCGTCGCGCCAGCCGGGTGGCCTATTCCGGCGACGAGTTGGATGCCTACCGGGAAATGATGACCAATGACGAGAAGCCCCCTCGTCCGAAGGCCAAGCCTTTCCCCGACACCGATGGTAAGTGGGAAGGCGCTTCCGGCAACAAGGAGTCTCGTCGCCGTCAGGCCGACACCACCGGCCCGGTGCAGGACATCGACGCGACCTTCCAGCCGTCCGACGACGATCTGATTCCGGAAGGCGACTTCCACGGCTACCTGGATTCCGTCTCCCAGAACGGATACGACGGCCCGCCAAGCAGCAACTTCACCCCCGGCGGGGATTCGGGCAAGCATGCCCGCCGTCAGGCCAATGAAATGATGGGATATCCCCCTACCACCGCCCCGGCTGCTCCCGATGCTTCGGGGATGACGCCGACCGACCCCGCTGCCCCGCCCCCGGTACCCGGCACCAGCGGATCTGGCATTCCTGGCGCAGGTAGCGGTGCGGTTACCGCAGCAATCATCAAGCGGTACGCCCAGTGGTGCGTGGATAACCTGGCCCGCCCGTCTGCTAGGACGCTGGAGTACTACGCCGTTAACCGCCCCGACAAGGAGTACTTCATCCTGACCGCTGCTCTTCAGCGTCACGCTGAGGTTCCTGGTGGCTCAGCGCCGGAAATCGGTGGCGTCAACATCAATAACCTCACCAACCCCTACACACCACCAGCGGTCAACCCCATGGCTGGCACTAGCGGCCTGTTCCCCGATGGTATGTCTAACGTCAAGGAGCCTTTGGACCTGGGCCTTATGGAGTACCAAGCTCGCCGTACCGCTGCTGGCAAGGACTACCTCATGCAGGCCGATGAGGCGATCACCAACCTGCTCAATGAGAAGGCCGAAGAGTTCCAAGAGTCCATCCAGCCGTTGCAGCAGGCGCTCCAGACCATCCAGTACGCGGAGCAGGTTCAGCAGGCACAGAACCCGATGAATGTCATGCCCCCGGCTGGCACCGTCAACGTCCTTCCTCAGACCCAGGCTCCGCAGGGACCGGCACCGCAGGGAGTCGATCCGGCTTCCGGCCAGATTGATCCGGCCATGCTGGCGCAACTGATGGGTCAGGGCGGCGTCGATCCGTCCGCTATGGGTGGTGCCGCTCCTGGTGGTCCTCCCCCGGCAGCCGCCGGTCAGGGTGCGCTCCCGCCGGAAATCGCCCAGCAGATGCAGATGCAGGCTCGCCGTCGCCGGTACGCCAGCCAGACCGCCGAACTCATCGAAGAGTACAAGTACATCGACCCCGATGACCTCAAGGCTACGGAGTTGTGGGACACCCTCAATCATCTGGCCGACCAAGGTGATCCCGAAGCCATTGAGTTTTTGTATCACGGCATTGGGGATGACGGTCACGAAGAAGAGGTTGATCCTGCCTACTGGGACGGCCCGCAAGTTCACGACGTACACGGTCACGACTCCCTGTACGAAGGCCGTCGCCGGGTTGCCGAAAGTCGCTACTTCAACGAAGAAGGCGAGCCGATTATCGGTGGAGCAGAAGCCCGGTTTGAGGATTACCTCGACCAGATGTCTGCCGAAGAGGGCAACTATTACGACGATGACTTCGGCCCCGAAGAGTACGACGAAGAGTCCGAAGAAGAGGACGGCGGCGAAGGCCACGACGACAAGGAGTGGATGGACTTCCGCGCCTCTGTCGAAACGGAGCGTGGTTACCCAAAAGGCTAAGCCGCACCGCTGGTGAGGACTTGGGAAACTGCCAGAACCTGTGCGGCAAACCCGCTGAAGGAACCATAGACCTCAAGCTGTTGGGGCCTACCGGGTTTTGCCGGAATTGTGCAGAGCGTTTACTTAATGCTTTGAGCCGTCATCACGGGCCGGGTAAAAAGCCTGGTCAGTACCGCGAAGCCTCTATGTTCGATAAGTGGCAGCAGTGGGTACAGCAGCGTGCCCAGCAGGGTCAGCTAGGTATTGGTGGAGACAAAGACCTCTACGACTTCGCCAGCGAATACGGTATCGGAGAGCGCGGCGTCAGCCAGCTACGCCGGTATCTCTTTGGTGGTCAGCGCAGCGCTGAAGTCCATGACGGCTGGTACAAGCTGTTTGAAGAGCGCAAGAAGCAGGTAGATCGCTCTAAAAACCAGCACACCGAAAACCCGTACTTCTACAAGAAGCGCAAAGACGAAGAGCGCCGCCAGAAAAAGCAGGCTTGGACGGGCTGGGGTCCGGTTCAGGCTTCTCGTCAGCACAACGTAGACGGCTGGGAATGGAACCAGCGGCTGTCGGCGTACGTTGCTACCGAAACGCCCGATAGCTTTATGTGCAAGTGCGGGGCCAAGCTGTCGGTTCCCGGCTACCATAACTGCAAGTGCGGCAAGATCTGGAACTCCTACGTCATCGGTACCGGCGGGGAGAACCGTCAGGCTGCCGTCGAGAAGTACCTGTGCCGTGAGGTTCCGGTCAGGGATAACGTCATCGTGGCGAATAAGAAGCGAACAGCTTCCGAAGAGGAACTGGCTTCGGGTGTCGGTTTTGAGCGTTGGCTGAGACTGACGCATCCTGACAAGAACCTCGACCATAACGCTTTTAATCGGCTCCCCGAAGAGGAGCGCCGCAGCTTCTCTCAGGAGTACAACGAGTATGTGCGCAATCTTGACCAGAAGGGCAAGATGCGGCTGAGTCGGAAGCATCAAGCCAAAGGTAAGTGCGAATGCTGGGAAGGCTACGAGCGCGTCCCCGGCACCAAGCCGTGCGCCGAAGGCTCCTGCCGGAAGTGCGACGGCCACCGCAAGGCTATGCGCCAAGCCGCCAAGGACTCCTGCCCTGCCTGCGGCAAGGGTATCCGTGACTACGACCTGAGTGGGACCGTCGATCATCGCGGCCAGAAGTGGTGTTCCGGATGCCTGCCTGACGGCATCAAGAAGCAGATGGACAAGGAGCGCAAGGCCAATCTGCTAGATGCTCTCCAGCAGAAGCCTGTCGGGAATGACGACGACGGCGAGGACTTTGCAACTGATGCGTGGCCTTCCGACCATCATCCCGATAATGGCAATAAGCTGAAGTCCACTCCCGATGACTGGCATCGGCGGGACAAGAATCAGCGCTGGACGGGTAAGGCATGAAGAAGGTCTGTTACTCCTGCAAGAGGCTAAAGGGGATTGTCCATACCGACGAGCTAGATCGTGGGTACTGCGACAAATGCTTCGTTCCGCGTGACCTTATATATGCCATGAACTTCATGGCGCTCACCGTCCCCTTCAAGGTGGGGGACAGGGTGGAGTGCCGAACCGGCGGGCAACTCTACGACGGTATCGGCGTGGTGGAGGAAGTCTCTACCGACCTCAAGAACGGCGGCACCTGGGTGCATCCCTCTTTCCTGGTTCGCTTTGAAGAGAAGGCATACGAAACCGTCCCCGAAACGCTGTGGTACACCGAATCGTGCCTGACCAAGGTCAGCGAGAAGGTGTCCGCAGATGAGTGACTTCTCCTTCTCTGACCGGCGGTCATCGAACTTTTACGTCGGCAATCCCGAAACGGAAATGCGCAGGCTGCGCCAAGCCGGATACACCCTTCCTAACTCTCCTGTCCAGGCACGGATTGAAGCCAAGAAGGTGGCAGATACGGCCACCCGTGGCTCTGTAACCGACTCCACCAACAAGGCGTTGGCTGCACAGATGCGCCGACAGAAGATGTCGAGTGTGCGGGGATCAACTACCGGAATGACCCGAACCGCCTCCAATGTCCAAATGGCGATGCCAAAGATCCGGCAGCCCTTCTCTAGCCTAGAGGACAAAGGTATCCCCTTTAATGTCCAAGATCCGAAAGAGCTAACTGAGCTTCGTCGGTGGTGCCGGTTGTGGTACACGACCCACGACTTGGTGCCGCTGCTCATCGACATCTACAGCAAGTTTCCGGTTGTCGGGTTGGAGTTCCAGTCCACCGACAAGAAGATCCAAGAGTTCTACGAGCAAATGTTCATGCAGGATCTGAACTACGGAGAGTTCCTGTCTGAAGGTCTGGGGCGGGAATACTTCACGGTTGGTGAGGTCACCAGCTTGGCTCACTTCAATGAGTCGCTGGGTATCTGGTCAAGTGAAGAAATCCTCAACCCCGACATGGTCCGCGTCTCAAAGTCGCTGTTCGTTCAGGAAGAGCGCGTCCAACTCATGGTCAAGGAGTTGGTGGAGAATCTGCGCTCCGGACCTAACGGCGGCGGCGAGTCGGAAGAAACCCCCAGTGAGCGCATGGAGCGCACCTGGGAGTACCAGCAGCTAGTCAAGCACTACCCCGAAATCGTCAAGGCTGCTGCCCAGGATGACGGCCTGGATATCTCCGATGCCCTCGTCTCCCGCCTGGTCAACAAAGCTGCTTTCTGGGATCTGCGGGGAACCCCTCATCTGCTGCGATCTTTCCGCACGTTGATGATGGAAGAAAGCCTCAACGCGGCCCAGGATGCGGTGGCAGACAGGCTCTACGCCCCGCTGATCCTGGCGACAATGGGCATCGAAAATATGGGCGACGGCGAACCCTGGATTCCGGACCAGGGCGAACTGGATGATTTGCGCGACGATATGCAGAACGCGCTGGCTGCTGACTTCAAGCTGCTCGTACACAACTTTGGTGTAAACGTCCAGTCGGTGTTTGGCCGGGAGGCTGTTCCCCGATTCGACCAGGACTACGACCGCATCGACGCCAAGCTGCTTCAGGCGTGGGGGATCGGTCAGGCCCTTATTGCTGGCGGCTCCGGAGCCGGTGGAACTTACGCCTCTTCCGCACTGAACCGCGAGGTCTGCGAGCAACTGATGCTCACCTTCCAGAAGAAGGTGCTTCGCCATATGCAGAAGCGGGCTGAGGTCATCGCGGAAGCCCAGGAGCATTACGATTACGAACTCAAGGGCGGGCTGAGGGTTCCTATCTATCGGGAAATCGTTCAGTACAACGAGGAAACTGGCGAAGAAGAAATCGTCCGCGTGCCCAAGCTGCTGCTGCCCGAAATTAAGTTCGCTACCCTCAACCTGCGCGACGAAGCTCAGGAAAGGCAGTTCATCGCCCAACTCAAGTCGATGGGCGTGCCGGTGTCGGACGGCACTCTGGCCGTCAACATTCCGATTGAGTTCAGCCGGGAACTGGAAATGCAGGCCGAAGAGACTGTCTCCAAAGGTCTGGCGAAGGCGCAGGCTATGGCGAAGCTGCAAACGCTTTGCGACTCCCAAGGCATCCCGTACCCCGACGATCTGGTGGCAGCACTGTCAGCCACACTGCAATTGCGTCAGGGGCTGGCCCAGACCGAAATGGTCGAAGGTCAGGCCGAAATGCAGGAGCAGCAGATCAAGCAGATGTCGCCTGCCGGTCAGATGGGTCTGCTCCCCGGCGTCTCCCCACCGCCGCCGGAAGAAGAGGGCGGTCAACAGAAAGCTGCGGCTACCGGACCACACGGAGAAGGCCCGAAGTCCAGCGGCCCAGGCGGCGTCGAGGACGCTTCCGAAACGGTAACTGAGCTTCCTCGTAACCGGCAGCGTCCGGTGGAGTCTGACGAGCAGCGAGGGGCCATGCCCAAGGGTGCCAAGGTGTCTACCTTGCGAACCAACCGACCGTTGACAAAGTTTGAAAAGGGTCCGTCCTCTTACGGTAAGGCTCGCACTGCCGACGCCAAGCGGGTGGAAAAGGCGATCCGGCGGCGAGCTAGCGGCGTGTCGGTTGGTGACATCGTGGAAGATCCGGAAGCATATGCAATCACCGGCATGGCTGGCTACGAGTCGCAGATTCGTGCTGACTGGCCGGAAATCCAGGCTGGCGGGGCACCCGAATCCCGCAAGCTGCTGCAAGAGCTAGTTGAGCAGTACGAGGAAGCAACCGGAGTGAGGCCCCGCTGGTGAGTGACGACGACGTGATATCTGCCCGTACGGAGTACGGACTATCCCTGCCCAACGGAACCGTTGCATGGAACGAATACCGGACGCACCCCATTCAAGACGAACAGCAGCGATGGTTACTGCTCCAGGTCTTGCGCAAAACTGCCGAAGAAATCGGTTTCGATGAGGACGAGTTCCTGTCCTGCTACGGCTGGGTGTCCCGCTCTGTAACCACCACCATTCGGGACACTAAGAACTACCCTATCGACAGCGATGAAGTCTGCACTGCCCCATAAACATTTCCTGAAAACGATCCAAGATCTAGCGCCTCTCTAGTCCCTTAGATTAGGGTGACCCAGACCCCCAACAAAAGAGAGGCCCAGCCCAGTGAAGTCAGAGGTTTCCGTCTTTTATATGACTCTCCCAACCGACAGCGCCGACCAGGCCGTGTCGCTATCGGAGTACCTGAACCAGCACGGGATTATGGCGGCGCGGGAGGGCACAGAAATGGTCACCTGCCCAATGGAAAGCCCTGACCTAGCCTCTGAGGTCTACAACCTGCACTGTAGCTGGAAGAGATTTTGGGAGCATTCCGACTCCGGACTCTTCGGCCTTCCGGTGTATTACAAGCCCTGACGCAAGGGCTTCTCACCAGGATCTAAACCTGTAACCGCTGCCACGCCCTGCCAGAAAAGGTAGGAGGTAGCACCCATGCTTAAAATCGGCAGCGCCGTCCATACTGCCCACGGCCCCGGTACCGTCACCGATACGGAGACGACGCGAGGCCGTACCCAGTACAAGGTTGCCGGTCAGGGCTTTTCCGTCTGGATTGACGAGACGAAGATTGCAGCCAGTGAGGACTCCAGCGAGGGTGAAGAGCCTGACTATGAGGGGTACCGTCAGGAGCTTCTGGAGCAGCCGGAAGACACCCGCAAAACCTGGCTGACCCGAACTCGCGCTGGCGCTCTAGGCGACGTGGACGAGTCGATGTCCACCACCCTGCCTTACGACTACGAGCCTCAGCACCCGACTGAGATGTACGAAGAAGATCAGACCATCACTCCGGATCACGACGTAGATCTGGAAGAGCGGATGACGCCGACTAACTCTGTGACCGGCGAGAGCGAAGAGGGTGGCCCCTACCCCGGCCCCGCCCCGCATCTGTTCGCCACCAGCAGCCGGGAGTCGGCAGAATCTGGCTGCGAGGAGTGCGGCGAGCAGTTGACTCAAGAGTCGGACGGCACATGGGGCCACGTTGATGAGTACGGCGATCCGATCCCGGCTATGCACCAAGCAATTCCGTTCCGCGAGGGCAGCCTCCGCACCGCCCGCCCCGGCTCAATGAATCACTACGTTCAGTGGGCACAGCAGGCTGGCCTTCAGCCTGACCAGGATGCCACCGCCAATCTGTACGGGAAAACCCACGGCGTAGACGGCTACGGCCTGCTGGACAAGTTCAACCAGCGCGGAGCTAGCATTCACACCGCCTATCCCGGCAAGCACCGCAAAGCTCCGGAGCCGGAAATGCTTCTGCCCAACGAGGTAGAGGTCTGGGACGATGAGGACTGGCTGGCTGCCCATCCCGCCCCGAAGTTTGACGACCCCCGCGAGCAGAAGCGCTACGAAGAGTATGTCAAGAAGCATGTCGGAGACGAAGAACTCTTCGACCGGGCACTGCACAACTACGAGCCGATCTACGTCACGGCAGGTAGTGACGATGACCAAGCCTTCCTTGACGAAGGCTGCTACACACACGGCTGCGACTTCGGTGAAGATGACGGCGAAGAGCATTGCGAGTGGTGCCACTCCCCGAATAGGAGGCACTCTTCTGTAGAGCGCCCTGCCGGTTTGAGCGATAAGTACATCGACCTGCCGATTCACCGGGCTGCTGCCAATGATCCGTTGAATCAGTTCCGCACCGATCCGGTCACCTTCATCCAGCGCACCGCCTACATCATTGAGTCGGCTACCGGCCTGGACCCTCGCGTCGGCCAGTACATGGATCTGGTGGAAGCCGATCCGATGATCCGCGAGGCGGCGTGGTCGGATGTGCGGACCAAAGCGATGCGCCTCAAGACTTCCGGCGCGGTAACGGTCAAGGACATGGCCCCCAACAGGATCATGGCGTCGGTGGTCGGTGACAACGGCACTTACGACGTGGTCATCTTCAAGGGTGCCAGCTTGACCGGGTCGAACTCCATCGACCAATGGCATTGCGGCTGCGAGTGGGGTAAGTGGGCATTCCGGCGCAAGAAGACCTTCGTTGGCCGTCTGTGCAGCCACGGCCTTGCCGCGTACTTCACCATGCAGTCGGCCCACCAGACCGGCAGGCCCCGCCAGCAGAAGCTGCCGAAGAAGAATAAGCCGCGCCGCAGCTTGCCTGTGGTCAGCCCCAGTTCGCGGTCCCGGCATTCGCAGAAGCTGGCCTACGACGAACACCTTCTGGGTCCAGACGGCAAGCTGCCGTACGAGACGTTCCTGCGAGTCCATAACATTGCGCCGGATCACCCGAAGGCCAAGGACTGGTACCAGCAGGAAATCAACGCGAAGCCGGAAGCGGCACAAAGCGAGTTCCCGAATGCAGAGAGCTATTGGGCCTCGCTCCCCAAGCCTGGTGCTTCTGCACGGGGGGAAATGCTCCCCGAATCGGCGTACGACCGATTCCTCTCTCGCGGCGGCAGTGTGCTGGAGGACTACAAGTCCTGGGTGAGTGACGTGAACATGGGCGTGGTGGATCTTCCGTCAGCCGACGCCTTCATGTCTCAGCTTGACGACGAACCTACGTCCGAAGATGCAAAAAAGGTCTACGACTACATCTACGACAACTTCACGGAGCGTCCGCAGCGTAACTACGACGTAGACGGCTACACCTTCGACCCCAATGAGGTCTGGGAGGGTGGCAACGGCCACGACAACCCCACGCTGCGTTCACAAGGGAAGCCCGACCGGCTGTCGCCGGATCTGTACCGCATCCCCGATCCGGCAGATCCGACCTCCATCGACGTGGAGAAGGACGAGCGCAAGACCACCGGGCCGGATCAGATCACAGCCGGTGTCGCCACCAACCAGTTTCTGGAGTGGGCCGACCACCACGGCATCGACCCTGAAGACCCTATGACCGCAAAAATCTGGGCACAGGTGATGAAGGATCAGGCTCAGGGGAACAAGCGGCCAGGGTGGACCGATGCGTGGCAGGAGAAAGCTGCCAAGGTCGATAAGTCCTGGGCCAAGAACCACGGCAAGCTGGACGACGAGGACACCCCCATCGTCCGCTTCAGCATGCGCAAGGAAGCTCTGACCTACACCGCTGACGAGAATCTACTAAAAAAACTCCGCGACCTCAGCGCTGAACCGGCGGCTGAGAACTTCGGGAATATGGCTGAGCGTAACCATGAAGTCTCCGAAATCGTCAGCGAGCTTCGTGATCGTGGCTACGACGCCAGCCTGTTCGTCGCTATGCGGCGCACCGCAGAGAAGCCCGATCCTGTAGGTGATCTTTTCGACTGGATAGGCCAAAGCACCCGCTCCCCTTTTGAGCGCGACAATGGCAACGGTTTTCTTACGGAGAACTTTGACCTTCGGAACCCGTTCTATAACGATGACGCCCCTACGCGGCTAAACCCCACAGGATCTGGCGACTACAACAACAAGCCCAAGGACGCTCCAGACGCTCCATCGTCACCAACCGGAAGCTCTGATCCTGATGCTTTTAAGGATTTAGGCGGTGGTAGTCCGGAGGTCAAGAACACGGCGACTGAAACCCCCGTTGGCACTGGTGGCGGTGGCGCAGCCGGTGGTGGCGGCGGTGGCTCCGACTGGTCCCCCAACGGCAACAAAGATGCCATTGGGGCCGGTGACTACAAGATTCAGTCCGGTGACACCTTGACCAGCATCAGTGAGCGTTCTGGTGTGGGCATTGACGATCTGATGGGTGGCAACTCTCAGATCACCAACAAAGATTTGATCTTTGCCGACGACACCCTGAAGATCCCCGGTGCCCCGGCGGCAACGGCTGATTCGCCCGACACAGGAACCCAGCCGCCTCCGGTTGAGCCTGGTGGCTCTGCACCTACGTCGGGAACTCCAGGCGTTCCTCCAGCCCCTGGCCCAGCCCCGGCTGACGGGATTTCTGACTACGCCCCCGATCCTGGCCCGCCGAACAGCACCAGCTTCTCTATGCCCCCGACGCCTTCGGCGGGCCTTGAGAATACGGCGATACCCGGCACTGGAGGGCAACCCCTTGGCAATCCTGGCCTGACTCAATTCCAGGGTAGCCGTCACTTTTTTGCCGACGAAGACGAAGATCTGGGTGCCTTGAGTGGGGCGGGCGAACCGCAGCAGCCTGCCGCTCAGCAGCCAGCCGTTCCTGTTCAGCAGCCACAGCAGCAGGCCCCTACCGGCCCACCGTCTAGTGGGGTAGATCCTCTTCCTCAGATCACGACGGACAACTTCAACAACCGGAGTCAGCCGCAGCAGCCGGTTCAGTCTGACGGCGGCAAGAAGCTGGAAGAAGATCTTCCGCAGAATGCCAATTCCACTAGCGGAGTGGGTAGCGGACTAGACGGCGACTTCTTTCTCAACAATGTAATGCCGATTTTGCAGGATGTCGGCGGTGCTGTCCTACCGATGGTTACCCAAACCCTTGGTCCCATTGCATCCGGCATCGGATCTGCTATCGGCAACGGTATTTCTGGCCTGCTTACCGCAGGCGTCGTAGCAGACGGTGATGATTCCCAACTCAGCAACTTCAACGATGACTCCAGTGCTGTTGATCCCGCGTTTGCAGGCAGTGGTCCGTCTCGTAAGGACTGGTTCTCCACCAGCGAAGAGTGGGACAACCACCACGACTACATCGACCTGTTGGATGAGCCGGAAAGCGACCTCATCAACTACAAGGTTCAGCCCAAGCAGGCGGCTTACGACGACGGCTCCGACATCGTCCGTCAGTTCCAGGCCAACATCGGCAACACAGCCTTAGGCGGCGGTGCCATATCTGGCGGCGGTTATAGCGACGACGCTATAGCCAACGCTGCACAAGGCTTCCTGCGTACGGCTGGCCGGGTTTACTCGCTGGCTGAGCAGCAAGAGTTGATGGACGAAGCGCACCCGCAGGGTGCCCGCAATCTCCCCGGTCTTGACCTTCGGGGAACCCACTACCTGGAGGGCTAGTCGGTGACGGCGACTATGCGGTACAGCGCTGCGGCCTCACGCGGTCTGACCGATAATGGCGTGCGGCAGCTTGTGGCGTCCTATACAGGGCGCTACGCCGCCGTCATTGACGACTTCAAGATGCAGCCGGGGATGATCTACACCCAGGTGCGGGCGATCAGTGCGCGGATCAATCAGAACTACGATGCGTGGCCCAGCGAGGAACTGAAGAAGTCTTTCCGCACATTCCTGGGCAAGCCGGTGTTCGTCAATCACCAGAACTTTGATCCAGAAAAGGCCCGTGGCCGGGTGGTTGCCGCTAGGTACCGCGAAGCCGGTAATGACAAATACGTCGAGGTCATTCAGGAAATCGACGCTGTTCGCTTCCCCAAGCTCGCTAAGGAAATCCATGAAGGCGGCATGGACTCCGTCTCTATGGGCGTCGAAGCCGGGTTCACGAAGTGTTCTGTTTGCGACAATAAAGCCACCGATATCTCCGATATGTGCGACCACGTTAAGCATCACAAAGGTGAGACGCTGCGGCACGCCAAAACCGGAGAGCCAACGCTGGTTTACGAGAACTGTTTCAAGCTGGGTTTCTTTGAACTCAGCTATGTGTTCGATCCTGCTGACGAAACTGCTGTGGTCAGCCGTGTCGTGGTGGCTAATCGTCGCCACGGCGAGCAAATTGGCGACATCGACCCCGACACCATCGACCCCATGAGGGGCGGCGGGTTTGATGCCGGATACGGCGACTTCCAGCCGCAGCCATTGGACAGTGGCATCGCTGGTGGGGGAATGAATCCGGCGCGGGCCTTTACCATGGCGACCGAACCCGTTTCCGGCACCTTCATCGAAGACAAGAACAGCACAACGGGAAGCTCCGACCCGCAAGCCTTCAAGACGTTGGCGTGGAACAAGAAGCAGTCCTACATCCCCACCCGCGAAGAGCTTGCTTTAGCCGACGCTAAAGAGAAGAAGCGGCTGGAGAAGAAGAAGAACCGGCGCAGTATTCCTGACAGGATCTTGGACGACCTGGAGAGGGACAAGAGGCTGCGCAAGCTCCGTGAGTTCCTGCGGGTTCAGCCTGAGTTCCTGACGGCTAATCGTGCTTCTGAAGTTGATTGGTCAGATATCGGTCGGCAAGCATACGACCGGGGTGATTCGGATACTGCCGACGAAAACCCCGATGTGGCCGATGCATTAAAGGGCCTTAACTCTCAAGAAGCAGACTTCGTTCGCGGTCGGTACGAGCAAGGCTACGACATGGCTAAGCGCCATGCTTTGCGGCGGTATGCAGCCGCTTATGAAGAAGACGAAAACAAGACCATGTCCACCATGAAGGATCTGACGCCGGGTGACATGACAGGAATGCCGTCAGCCCCGACGCAGTACAACCTCACCCCCGGCGAAGGCTGGGTCAATCCTGGTGGTGGTGGTGGTGGATCGTCCAGTGGAGGCGGGACTAGCGGCGGTGGAGGCGGTAGCAGCAGCAGCGGTGGTGGAGTTACCGGAGACGGCAGCGCTAGAGACTTTGCCCATTCGATGATGCCGCACTGGGAAAACCAAGGGTTCACTGTCGGTGACCATGAAGCAGACCAGTATGGCGAGCATCAAAACGGTGCCCTCGACGTGATGGTGCCCGATATTGAGTCGGGTGACAGAGTTCTGCAACAGGCTCTTCAAGATCCTAATGTGCATGGGTTGATCTGGAATAACCAAGTTTACGGCTACGGGAATGGAGCCGATCCAAGCCCCTACAGCGCCGGTAATACCGGAAACGCAACCCAAGACCACATGGATCACGTTCATATCTGGTATCAGCCGGGAGGAAACAACATCATGCGTGCCGCGAATCGCCGCTATGCCTGGGGGGAAACTGAAGCTCCCGAAGATATTGACACTCTGCGCGAGCAGTCGGAGGACGACGGAAGCGACGACTTCCACCACTATGTGGATTCTCCCGAAGAGTTAAGCACCCCTGACTTCGACCAGGCTAAGCGGCTAGACCGTGCCCAGGAAGATGCGGGCCTCGACGCCGACCGGCGGGTTGAGGATGTTGAAGAGGTCGGCATCCCGACCCGCAAAGGAGGAAGAAAAATGCCCCGATATCGCTACGCGGAGGACATGGGCAGCGCTCCTGTTGATCCGTCGATGATGGGCGGCGATCCGTCGATGGGCCAGCCTGCACTGGACCCCAACCTGGGTCAAATGGGACCGGAGCAGGAACTCGCTCTGCTCAACCAGGCACAAGGCGATCTGGCCTATGCAGAGTCGGAACTGTACGGCGGCGGTCCTGTTGATCCGTCGATGGGTGGCGACATGGGTGCAGAAAGCCAGCCCTACGCCGAAGGTGAACCGGAAGAAGAGTACGAAGAGGAAGAGCAGCCGGTCAATCCGTCCAGCGTGCCGCCCCAAATCGAAGCTCGTTATCGCACGGCCAAAGATGACCAGCAGGCATATGTGGAGTTCTGCAAAAAGAACGGCTGCGATCCCTCTGACCCCGGCAGCATCGACTATTTCATTCAAGGTACGACAGAAAACTTTTGGACTCGACCGTCCAAAGGGAAGAAGCGCCCTGTGAGAAACACCGCTTCGCAAAAGAAAGAACGAAGGATACAGAAAGGACGTTCCATGGGAATTAACCTGTCCGAACGCGGGAAGGTCGCATCCCGTGGTCGCCGTCTGCATGCCGACGAAAGTGGTCACGTCGATGGTGGCCCCTACGGTCGCAATGACCAGGGTGCGCAGGAAGAGATCTTCCTGAGCCAGACCCCTGCCGAAGAGGCACTGGTGAACCCGACTGTCGGTGACTCCATTTCCAACACGGAGAACACTCTCGTCGCCCGCGTTCAGCGTGGGACCGATCAGCTTCGGCGTGATGCTGCCGCACTGGCTCGTCTGCGTCAGAAGAAGGTGGCTGGCGAGCATAGCCTCGACACCGCTGGTCCGGATGCTGTCAACCCCTACACCGGAGGCAGCACATTCGGCCCGATTGATGTGACGGTCGGAGAGCCGACTGCTCCTTCTGGTCCTCAGCACGCCGCCGCCAACAAGTACGCCTCGCTGTGCCGCCAAGCCGGTGTGCGTCCGACGCAGCAGGGTTTCCGGCGCTTCCTCGCAGGCGACAACATCGTGGAGCCGACGACCGTCAACCCCGACCTGTCGGGTACCGACGATCAGTCCCTGAAGGGCGACGACTTCGACTCCATCGCTCTGGACAACGTCGCCACTCAGCCGAAGGATGCGAGCATTCATGCTTTCGCCGCCTTCGATGACTGGCTCGCTCGCTCGACCGGAAAGACGGCTCGCCAGCATGGCAACGCCAACTTCATCCGGCGTGAGGCCGCTCGCTACATCCGCGCCACCGGAGTTCCGCTGGGCAATCTGTTCCCCACCCTGGAAAAGGTTCTGGTTGAGGCCAGAAAGGCTGAAACCACAAGGGAGGCCACCATGAATCGCAAAGCCAATGAGTCGCTGGAAACCGCAGCGCCTATGGCACGCGCCGACGTGGAAGCTCCCGTCAAAGATGTCACCGACGCCGACGCTCAGGCAAGCCAGTACGACTTGTCTGACTACGGCAGCAATGCCGGTGACAATCTTGCCGATCCCGACCTCAGCACGGATTCACAGTTCTGGGCACCCGGCGGCGGCGAGAAAACGTCCAATCGGACGGCTGATGCAGTCGCGGCGGTTCGTTGCGCTGAGGCATACATCAACGCCGGTCTGGCTCCGTCCAGCGAGAAGTGGAAGCTGATCGCCCGGTTCCAGACCATGCGGCACGCCACTGTGGTGGACCGTACCCGGCTTCTTGAAGCCAAGAACGATGTTGACCGCTCTGCGGCCAACCGTCAGCGTTCCGCTGCTGTTTCTCGCGGGACCAGCATTCCTCGCGGACTGGGAAGTGGTCAGCGCACCGCCCAGACCAACCGGATTGCAGCCAATGATCCCAGCAGTGACTCACTGCTCTTCTTCAAATAACCCCCTTCATCACTAAGAAAGGAGGCGAGAAATGTTCCGCGCAACTATCACCAACCCGTCGCAGAAGCGTACGATCCGACCGATCTACGCGCAGCATCAAGCTACGACGTGGGGTGGTTTCCTCGACCCGGCCTGGACGAAGTCCTTCGACATTCTTCCCGGCACGGTCATGGCTCGCAAGAGTGCCGAAATCTTCACGCCCTTCACTGGAGCAGCAGGCCAGAAGCCCTTTGGTCTGTCCGCTCTGTTCGTCGCGCCCAACCTGGGCATTGACGAGGTCACCGCAACCGGGACCAACCTCTTCACCGTCTGGGTCGGTGACTCCGACGCTGTGTTTGAGATCCTGGCCCCGGCCTTCGACACCACCGCAACGTGGACCGCTCCGACCAACGGCGGTCAGCAACTGCTGACCGGCAATGCTCAGGGCAAGCTCACTCCGGTCGGCGCTACCAACGCCAACGCCATTGCGGAGCTTCTGGATGTCGAGACGACCGACAAAATCCTGATCCGTCTGAACCGCTTCAACCTGGGTGCAGTCACCCTTGGTGCCGGAAGCTAAGGGAGGAATAGAAAAATGAGTCTCCCAGTAGCTACGGGTTCCGGCTTCGGTCGGCTTGCCCGTCACTCTGATGAGTATGTGGCTGATATCCAGAACGTGATGACACGTCTGGGTGGTCGCAAGCTCAGTGCCCGCGAGAAGCAGTCCAAGCTCGCCAACATCCTGGGTGATCGCCAGAACGGAATGGTCCGCTTGGGCCAGTCCATGATCGGCCCCATCCAGCTTCAGCTTCGTTACCAGGGCATCCTGCGTAACGTCCTGCTGGAGGACACGCTGACCCCCGGCGTGCCCATTGAGTACGACGTTCTGGACGACTTAGGACAGGCTTACCTACTCCACGGCGACGAGGGTGAGGTCAAAATCACACCCTTCGAGGGCAAACGTGTGCCAGTTAGCTTGTTCCGCATCGCCGCCTTCCCGAAGATCAAGAAGGAAGACCTCTATTACCTGAGGTCAAACGTGGTTGAGTACGCCCAGGATATGACGAAACAGGCGATCATGCGGCAGGAAGATAGCCGCCTGATTACTTTGCTGGAGGTCGCCGCAGCACAGTATCGTCTGGTCGATTCCTCGTCCGTCCCCGGTACCGGCTCGCTGCCGAATGAAATCCAGGTTGCAGGCAACTACCTGTCGCCGGATGACCTCTACACGGCGGTCACCTTCACCGATCAGCGTTTGCTGGATTCGTCTCGCCTGCTCTGCAATCCCGCAGAATATCGGGATTTTTACAGGTGGGACATCAATACGACAGGGTGGGCGTTCAAAGACTCTGTCGTTGCTGGCGAGCGCATCGTGCAGTTCGGTGAGTTCCAGATCGGCAAGTCCGTCATCATCCCGCCGGGTACGACCTACCTGACTCCGGAGCCGTCCTTCTTGGGCGTGTTCCCCGTCATGTACTCGCTCGACGTGGAAGAGAACAATAACGTGGAACAGTTCCACAAAGGCTGGGTTATGGACGAACTCGTTGGCCTAGCTATCCTAAACCCGAGAGGCATAGTTATCCTCCGCAAGGCGTAGACCTGCAAGGATAGCTGTACAGCAAACTCGTACAGGCAAGAAATCCCCCTCCTAGCAAACATCTGGGAGGGGGATTTCTGTATGTGCGTACCACTTTTCCCGCTCAACCTGTAAAGCTCACTCAATGATGGGAGAAAGAGTAGGGGAGCGCCGACCCCACCCCCCGTCCGTTGGCGCTCCCCTCCCAAGGAGTCCGTGATGATCTGGTTCACCGCAGCCGCCTTGCTTTTTCAGGGGTTCACGCTGTTTGTGACCTTCTTCATCCTCAATAAAATCGGAGAAATCATGTCACTCGCTGACCAGATCGAAGCCGCTGTCGCCAAGCTCAACGAGGCTGTCGCGGACAACAACATCAACGTCGGGAACCTGAAGAGCAACCTGACCTCACTGACCGGCCAGGTGACCAGCCTTCAGCAGCAGGTGGCTAGCCTGACCGCTGCCGGTACGGCAACCGATCCGGAACTCATCCAGGCTGTCGATGAACTCGTCGTGGCTGCTGATGCCGTCAAGGCGCAGGCTGACGCGCTGGAGCCGGTGGCTCCCGTTGAGGTTCCGGCTGTCGCCGTCGAGGCCAGCACCCCGGCAGGCCAGGTGGCCGATGGAGGGCTGATTGACGCCAGCATCACCGCAGAGGTACCGTCTGTCCCGGCAGAGGTTCCTGCGGGCGCTGAGACGGTCGAAACACCGGCTGAGGCGGTCACCCCGGTCCCGGTTGATCCGACAGCCGATCCGGTACACGCAGGCGACTTGCATCCGGCCACTACGGTGGTGGAGGTTCCCGACGTATCGCCCGTAGCCGTACCTGAAGGTGCGACTCTGGCCGTGGCTGGAGAGCTTCCTCCGGACGCCGTGGTCACCCCGGTCGAGACTGGGGATAGTGGCCCTACGGTCTAGGGATTTAATGCCCTATAGGGTTCAACAGTTAGAAGTGCTAGCCTAACCCTATGTGCGCAGAAGCTGTGGGGAGGTCTTATCTCGTCACGCTGTCTAATGACGACGGTGAGATACAGAAGATCATTGTGCAAACTAGCTGCATCCACGACATGCAGGAGTTCATCAACGGTCTATCTGACCTGAAGATCAGCAACCCGGTGGTCATCGACATTGACGAAAAGACCGCCAGCCATATCCCCATCATCGAAACGTCCTAACGAGGGGCACTCGCCGCACACGATCCTTCGGTAGGACCGGCCCTCATCCTGTTCGCAGGGTGGGGGCCTTTCTGCCCTGTAACCAGCCCTCTCACCCTTCAGAAGTGGTGAGGGAGGTCTTGGTGACACGCAAGGACTTAGGGCCGACACCAGTCGGTGAACACGACCAGCTTACTTTGGGCTGGGCGCGTACTGCCTATCCTTCATACAGCAATCACATCGTCGCCCAGTCCGATCTGCACTTGAGCTTGCCCGAAGATCCGGACGAGCATCAGATGGAAGTGTTTGAGGTCAAAGCAGGGCCTGATCGGGTTCTGGTGTTCTCACCGTCCGACGTGATCCCCTGCCTGGGCGCTCACCCCTCCATCACGCTGGAGCCACACAAGACCGCCTTCCTGGGCTTCCGGTGGTCAAGCCACGCCGGGGCCTGGTTCCTGTTATCCACTGCCCTCCAAGCCTGAAAGAAATGACATGAACATCTTGGGTGAAATCGTGACGGAAGCATCGGCATCGGTGACCAGAGCGCCGCAAAATCTCTGGATGGATGAGGCCACGGACCCGGCCAACCCCGATACGGAGGCTACCGCCTCCACCGAAAGAAAGGTATAACCGATGACTGTGGGCCTCTCCACCACCAACCTCGCCAATGCAATGCTGAATGGCATTCGTGGCACTTCGTTCTCTAACTCTGCGACCTACATCGGCTTGCACACTGGTGACCCAGGTGCCAGCGGAACGAGCAATCAGAGCGCCGTAACGGTGCGTCAGCAGGCGACCTTCGCTGCCGCCTCGTCGGGTGCTATCGCTCTGTCGGCTACTCCGACCGCATGGAACATGACGACCTCCGAAACCGTAGCCTACATTTCGGTCTGGTCGGCTTCGACCGGCGGCTCCTTCCTCTGGTCGGCGCAGCTTTCGGTGAGCAAGACGGTCGCCAACGGTGACACCCTGACGCTCAACACCTGCGGTCTGTCACTGGCTCCACTGGCGGCGTAGCCCTCAGTACGTCATCCGGCGAACTGAAAGGTGACCCATGCCCGTTACTTTCGGCTCTGCCGGGACCGGATTTTATCAGTCCTCCGCGAACGTGGCGGGGTCATGGAATCACACTGTCGCCGCCGACCACAACCTCGTTATCGTCACCATTTGCCCCGGCCTAAATGTCTCTCTGACGAACGGCAATGACGCAATGGGGCCGAATGATGTAGTGCTAACCTTCGATGGTGTCGCCATGAAGTTTTTGGCATCAACTTTTCGGTGCGCCTCGTTCTACTTGGAAATTGGCGGCTCAGGAACCAAGACGGTCAACCTAAACCCGAATGGCAAGTCTTACACCTGGGCAGCCAACTCCATGTCATTCAAGGGGGCTGGAAAAATCGGCACCCCAGTCACGGCTTTACAGCAAGGCTCCCCCCACACGGTCACGGCGCAGGGGCCAGCTAACGGCATGGTGGTGTTCAGCGTCGGAGAAACCTACGCCTCACCGCTTAATAGCTACACCGGAGCCACGTTAGCTTTCTGGACGAACACCAGCGGAAATAATTCGGCTGGCGGCTTCTATGCCGTTTCGGACGGCGTAACTTCCAGTACGGTCACCACAACTAACAATACTCAGTGGGGTGGAGCTATTGGCATCCCCTTATCGTTCAGTCCGACCCCCGGCGTAAAAACTTCCCAGTTATCTGCCGCCGTCAATCACGCCTCAATAAGGTAAAGGAAACCCTCATGGCCGCACCGCTGTTCATCGCCTGGAACGCCAATACGTCGGGACTGAGCGGACCCCCCGCCGCTACTGCGACCTCCGCTACGTCGGGCACAGTCAAGACGATCCTTCAAGTCAAGGCGGGTGCCCAGAAGTTCCGCATCGTGGAGTGGGGCTACGGCTTCGATGCCGCCCCGGCTTCCCCGGTAAGGGTGGAGCTTGTCGAAACCGGAGTGTTCGCCGAAATCACCCAGATCACGGCTGTCACCCGCTACAACGATGCCACCGGGCCAGCTTCCAGTGCTGTGGTGAGCGCAGTCAGGGCCACCGGCTTCAACTCCACCGACGAAGGCATCATTACCGCTTCCCGGCTGTTCGCGTACAACTACGACACTTCCCTTTACTTTAAGCAGCAGTTCCCGCTGGGACGCGAGCCGGAAGTCAACGCCAGCATGGCGCTTCGCATCCGAGCCACCCCTACGTCTGCCGCTGCCGTCAATATGTGGTGCTACGTCATCTGGGAAGAGTGATGCTGAGTGGCACGGCTAGGTAGGTCATATCCGGTTGGTTCTAGCCAAGTATTAAGGGATACGACAAGAAGGCTTTTTGCCGACGCTTCTCTGGATGTTGTCGTAATCTTCGCCAAAGAAGAAGTGGCCGACGCATCTCTGGATGTTGTCGTATCCACCAATAATACTATTCCTTACACCGTCCCCTTTGTGGTGGGCACGACCACCGAAACCCTTGTCGGATACGTCCTGACAGCCGACGCTTCGCTGACGGTCACGGCTGGGCTTGGCAACCAGTTCCCGTATACCTTCCCATTTACCTTCCAAACCAGCAATGTGCTTGCCAAGACCTACGGCGGCGATACAGACACAGCAGTCACCGCAACACCCACCGGCCAAGTCAACTGGGACGCTTACGCTCAGTCATCGGGACAAATCTTTGCAGGACTTTCTGCCAACGCAACAGTCTCGACTACCATCGCAGCCAGCCTGTCAGGGACGGCACTAGGCTCCCCGGCTGCCGACCGCAACGCCAATGTGGACTCCGTCCTGGTGGCCGCGACGGCAACCGCCGATTCGGTAGTCAACTGGGATGCTCAGGGACTTGCCGCTGATCTGACGGTCACTGCTGGCCTTGGCAATCAATTTCCGTACACCTTCCCGTTCACCTTCCAGACCAGCAACGTCCTGGCAAAGACCTACGGTGGAGATACAGATACAGCAGTTACTGCGACACCCACAGCACAAGTCAACTGGACTGCCTACGCTCAGTCATCAGGGGAGATTGTCGCAGGACTGTCTGCCGCCGCAACAGTCTCGACTACCATCGCAGCCAGCCTGTCAGGGACGGTATCCCTAGAGGCAACTGGAGGCCGGGGACAGACCGTTGACTCGTCATTGCTCACCACAGTCAGCTACAACTCTGCGTTCCCCTACGTCTTCCCCGTCATATTCTCATCCGTACTGGTAGACACCACCAGGGGCGTGTTTGGCGATACGTCACTGACGACCACTGTCACTTCGGCAAACAGTCAAGTCACTAACGATACGATTCGCGGCCAGTTCGCAGATTCTCTACTAGACGGGACAGCAACCGCCACCGATGCCGTGGACTTCTCTGCACTCCTAGACTCCAGCCAGGACGTGACAGTCAGTCGGGATACAACAGGTACCCGTAACGCAATCGAAGATACTGACCTCGCGGGGACAGCCAGTCCTTCTGGTGACGTAGTGCAAGGCAGAAACGTCTACTCCGACACCATCAACGTCACAGTGACGAATCCGGCTGATGCTTCGACCTCCCTGTATTCCGATAGCGATACGGCTGTCACCGTCACGACGGAATCTGACAGCACTCGCAATGCGAACTTCTTCTCTTACGACCAGATCATTACCGCACAGCCCAGTGCGGAAGCATCCATTGTCGCCCGCGCCGACGCCGAAGAGATAACCGTTGTCGTATCAGACTCCCCAGCAGCCGACCGTAACGCCATTGTGGACTCCGTCTTGGTGGCGACGGCAACCGTCGAGTCGGCTGTAAACTGGGATGCTCAGAGCCTTACCGCTGACCTAGCAGGCATCGCTGATTTTGTCGCCGTCGAAGCTGCCGATATGGTCAGCGATATATTCGGCGGGGAGGTCGCCGTTGGCATCACTGCCGAAGCGACCCGCAATGTCTTTGTTGAATCTGAAGATGTTGGAATCACCGTCACGATTCCGGACTCCGAATCCCTCCGCAATGTCGGTGTTGATGCTGACCTGCCGGTAGAAGCCACCTTCATTGCGATCCGATCCGTTTTGGTCGATATTGATTCCGACGAACTAGCCGTCACGGCCACAGCACAATCTGATCCGGTGAAGGGGCGCATCGGATTCGTTGAACTTTTGGTGACCGCCGAACTTAGCGCTGACACAACTTACGGCCAGCCGCTGGACGCCGATCACACTTCCACCGCCGAAGCCACCGCCGGATTCTCCCAACAACAGCCGCTGGACGGTGACCTCCCCGTCACAGCCTCTCTATCTACCACATTCATCCGCAACCAGTTCTCAGAATCTGACAATCTCTCCACCGAAGCCGGTGTGGATTCTGCCGTTCTGTTTGGGGCACGGGTAGATACCGACCTGGCAGTAACCTCTTCCCGGTACGGCGAAATTATCCGCAACCACAACGCTGACGCTCTATTAGGAATCACCGACGAGACGACCGGCGCGGTGGACTTCGACGCACTGCTCGACGCGGATCTTCCGGTCACCGCATCGACCTACATCGACTTCCTTCGGAATGCCAGAGTCAACTCTCACCTGGATGTTACTGCCGGTCATTTCGTCCTTATCTACAACGATGCCGAAACTGAAGCGCAATTCTTCGTTACGTCATCATCGAACGCCGAAGTCACCCGAAATCAGTTCATCGACGCTGACCTTTCGGTGACCGCCGAAGTGACCTCTCCGGAACCCAGCCGGGGTCAACTTCTGGATTCCGACGTACTGGGCATTGTCACAACCGACACCGACCCTCTGTACAACCAGTTCCTCGACGCCAACATGCCGGTCAGTAATGGTCCCGGCGGTGCCGTTAACTTCGATGCTCTACTGAACTCCAACCTCACCGTCACCCCATCTAGCCTGATTGACTTTACGAAGGGGATGAGCCTGGATGGTCTGCTGGCGCTGCTGGCACCCACCGAAGAGCGGCTGAAGTCGGATCTGTTCTCCAACTCCGCTCTACAAGCCTTCAGCGGAGACATCCCCAATGTCAACATGGGCCGGTTCCTGTACACCGATCAGGCCGTGACTGTCCTGACCGTTAACATGCTCAACTTCGACGCTGTCACCGGAGCGTTGCTGGAGATTCCTGCCGCTGTCACTTCTGACGTATCAGAACTGCTCAGTAGTAACTTCTTCCCGTTCTACCTATAAAGAGAGAGAGAGTAAGGAGCCAAAATGCCGCTCAAGACTAACTATGTCAATGGCGACGTGGTGACCGCCACCGAACTGAACAGCGCCAACACGGCGATTAACGCTGCGGTGGTTTCGGGCGCGGCGCTGGGAACTCCTACCTCCGGAACCCTGACCAACTGCACCGGCCTGCCGGTGGCGGGAATCAGCACATCCAGCGGATCTCCCGGCTCCACCACCTACCTGCGCGGTGACGGCACCTGGGCCACCCCGCCGACATTCAGCACCGGCAAGGCGATTGCCATGGCAATCGTTTTCGGGTAAGGAAATCCCATGGCTAACCCCAACATTGTCAACGTCACCACCATTTTGGGGAAGGTGGCCGGTGCCGCCGTCACGACCTCTGCCGCCGCCCTGGTGACCAACGCCGCCTCCAGCGGCAAAATCCTCAAGATCAACTCGCTGTCCATCGCTAACATCGGGGCGGCAGCGGCGACGATCACCGTGGATGTCTACAAGAACCAGACCACCGCCTTCCGGCTCGCCTTCACCATCACCGTCCCGGTGGCTGCAACCCTGGTGGTTATCTCCAAGGACACCAGCATCTACCTGGAGGAAAATGACAGCTTGCGGGTGACGGCCAGCGCGAATACCAGTTTGGAAGCCGTCTGCTCGTATGAGGAAATCAGCTAGACGATGACCAAGACCGTATTCGACAACGGTGGCTACGTCGGCTACAAGGCAACCTTCGGCACGGCCATTCCTATACCCCCGGTCTTGCCTTCCGGCTTGACCCTGCATGTGGATGCCGGAGACACCCGCTCCTACCCTGGCACCGGAACTACTTGGACTGACCTGAGCGGGAGCGGCAACAACATGACGTTGGCCGGAAGCCCCACCTTCCAGTCCACCAACGGCGGCGTGCTGCGGTTCACGACCACGCAGAGCGCAACCGCTCCGCTGAACTATTTGTATAACAACTTGACCATCATCTGCGGTTCGCGCTACACGGGTGGCACCAATGGTCGGGTCATCGCATCTTCTGGCACCAACTGGCTGTTCGGTCACTACGGTGGCTATACGCAGGCGTATTACGCCAACGGTTGGATTCACTACAGCGGCTCCGCTGACACGGCGTGGAGAATCTACGCCGGAACCGAAAACTACGCGGCCAATCAAAGATCGTTCTACGTCAACAACACCGCCGTGGTGACCAACTCGACCGGAGGATCAACCGGATTCAACGGGTTGGGGGTCAATATTTCTTACGGAGAGAACTCCAACTGTGAGGTGTCCTTCATCGCGGTATGGAACAGGATTCTCTCCACCACGGAGATGACCTCTGTCTACAACTCCTACAAGTCCAAGCTGGGACTCACATGAGTGTGTGGAGCATGACAGCGGCCTACGAGAAGGCGATCCCTGCGAGCCAATACACTGGGATCACCTATACTCAGAGTTCTGTCTACGGCAGCAATGTCGCGGCCACCTATGCCGGGATGAACGATAATAACGCCAACGGGTCGGTGGCGACCAACGGCTACCAAACGGGCACGAACTCCGAAGCCAACGCCTTCATCAAGGCCGACCTGGGGTCAACCAAGTTCGTTAACCGCATCGTGATCGGGTACGACTACCTGAGCAACCTCCCCGGTGGATGGGGAACCTCCTACGCCGAAGGAAGAACCGTTCAGGGTTCCACCGACAACACCAACTGGACGACCATCACTACCACCCCGACCTACACGTCTACCGGCTCAACCAACGGTCTTGTGTCGATCAACGTCAATAACAACTGGCGGTACATCAGGTTGTACAACGCCAGCGGTTACGTTATGACGCTGGAGTTTCAGGTATGGGGCTGACATGAGTACCGGCAACGTCATGGGCAAGCTCATCACACCGACCACCACGTCGGCACCGGGCATCTGGAACCTCCAAGAGAACCAGCTAGCCGTTCGGGCAGGCACCTGGCCGGTTGATGTCGCCCCCGACTCCATTCCGGCCAGCAACGTCCTGTCAATGAGGACCATCGGTATTCCCGGTGCGACCAACAGTGTCTTCCGCGACGGCAGCACCAACAACTTCGCGGTGACCCGCACCGGGGACGTGACGCAGGGAACCTTCTCCCCGTACTTCCCAAGCGGGTACTGGTCGGGGTACTTCGACGGCAGCGGCGACTTTCTCTCGCTGGCAAGCAATGCCGCGTTCGGGTTCGGTTCGGGCGACTGGACGATGGAGTGCTGGTTCTACAAGACGGGCAGCAACCTTGACGTTCTCATTGACACCAGAATCGGTGCTGGGGGCAACGGACTTGGCATGGCCCTGTATGTGCAGAGCAATGTCCTGAAGGCCGGTAACAGTGTTGAGCTTCTTGCCGGTGGCACCATCGTCAACAACACCTGGAACCATTGCGCCGTTGTCCGATCCGGCAACACGCTGTCGCTGTACCTGAACGGCACACGGACGGCCACCGCAGCCTTCACCACTGCCCAGGCATCAGCGTCTTCCCCGTATATCGGCAACAGTGGTACGAACGAATACACCTTCGGGTACCTCTCCAATGTGCGGCTCGTCAAGGGAACGGCTGTCTACGAGGGAACGTCCTACACGGTGCCTACGGCTCCGCTCACTGCCATCGCCAACACCAGCCTGCTCACCTTGCAGGACAACCGCTTCAAGGACAACTCGACTAACAACTTCACGATCACCAAATCGGGTGACACCGCCGTCACCCGGTTTTCCCCGTTCGCCCCACCCCGCATCACGGCGGGGGCCACCAGCACCGGCAGCGTGTATTTCAACGGTGACCCCACCGATTGGTTGAACTACGGTGTCCCAACCAACCTGTCGATCCCCAGTAGTGCCGCACTGAATCCCGCCTCTGGCAACTTCACGTTTGAGTGCTGGCTTAATCCCAATAACTGGACAAACACCACGAGCGGAATCTTTGTCACTTTGGTGAACACCGGATTGTGGATCGGCAAAAACGGCAGCAACTTCGTCGTGCGAACCGCCTACGTTGCCGACCTGTTGCAGGCGGCACTCCCCACGGTGAAGGTTTGGACTCATATAGCCGTAGTCCGAAGCGGGACCACTCTGTCGCTGTTCTTCAACGGCATCAGGGTAGCCACGGTGACCAACAGCACCACTTTCGTCCAGGGAACCTCCTATGTGGCCGATGACGGTGGTGGCTCCTTCTACGCCGGGTACATTTCCAATCTGCGTCTGGTGAAGGGCACGGCGGTCTACAACCCGACCCAGACTACTTTGACGGTGCCCACCGCTCCACTCACTGCTATCGCCAACACCAGCCTGCTGACGTGCCAGAGTGCGTCCACCATCACCGATGCCAGCACTAACAACTTCACTATCACCAAGAACGGCACCGGGGTCTATGGCAACGTGACCCTCAGTGCGAACGAGGCTGCCCCGTTCAAGCGGGTCACCTACCCCTACGGTGGCAGCGGGTACTTCGACGGGACAGGGGATTATCTGACTGTTCCGGCTGGGTACCTGACCGGAATCGGGACGGGAGACTTCACCGTCGAGGGGTGGTGGAACTTTAGCGACTTCACGATCCGCACCACCTACTTCCAGAGGCTCTGGTCTTTCGGCACCGGCCCCGCCAATGACGTGACACTCAACGTGGACACTTCCGGCGTGCTGGCATACCGGAACAATGACACCGCCCTCATCGCCGCATCTACAGCCATGACGCTCAACACCTGGAACCATGTCGCACTGTCACGCGCCAGCGGCACCACCCGCCTCTACCTCAACGGCGTGCTGGTCGGCTCCACGACAACGAACAATGATTTGACCTCCAGGGCGACTAGCCCGTTTTATGTTGGTTGCGAGTCCAACGGCGCAGGAGGTTATTTCATCGGTTATGCCGCCAACATTCGGATAACCAGCACCGCCGTCTACACCGCCGCGTTCACACCGCCGACCGCCCCAGTCGCCGCCATTTCCGGCACCAGCCTGCTGGTGGATTTCGACAACGCCGGAATCTACGACTCGACTGGGATGACCAACCTGACCAACTACGGCGATGCGAAGACCTCGACGGCGGTGACTAAGTTCTCCACCAGTAGTGTCACCCTCGACGGCACCGGAGATTACCTGACCATCCCATACCGGGCGGGGCACATGAGCTTCCCCGGTGACTTCACCGTCGAGGCGTGGGTCAAATGGGCCGCAGGTCTGGTCATCGCCAGCACCTACGGTGGGCCGTCAATGGGGTGGTGGCTGCGGCGCAACGGCAACAATTTTGAGTTCGGCAACGGCGACACCACCCTGATGACACGCGCATACACAGGAACAGACTGGGTGCATGTCGCTGTCTCCCGAGCCAGCGGAACCCTGCGGATGTATGTCGGTGGAGTCCTCCAAGGGGCGACCGTCAGCAACGCCACCGCGATCACCCCCACGACCCCGCTGCATATCGGTCGGTTGTCGGCAGGGGTAGCCCAGGATTTCCAGGGGCAAATTGAAAACCTTCGGATCACTCAAGCCGCCCGGTACACCGCCGACTTCACCCCTCCCGCCGTCCCCTTCGCCTGATACCTGTACTCCCCGCCACCAGCGACTTTAAGTGATGTAGAGAGGAAACACCAATGCCGCTAAAGGATAACTACAACACTGGTGACTCACTAGGGGCCAGCGACTTTAATACCGTCGTGTCCCAGGTCAACCGGCTATCCAGCTTCGCCTCCACGGCGACATCGGGCGGTACGTTGACGCTAACCTCTGCCTCTGCTAGGACTCAAGAGTTCACCGGCAGCGCGAACCACACTTTGGTGCTGCCGACGACCGGAGTCGAAGCCGGAACGCAGATCATTGGGATCAACAACTCGTCGGGCACCATCACCACACTGTCCTCCAACATGGGCGTCATCCATGTGCTTGGCCCGAGCATCGAATGTATGTTCACCGCCCTGGTAGCAGACCCGACCCTTCCTGAACACTGGGAGGACAGCTTCTTTGGGTCGAACTTCGCCGCAGGCAAGGTGCTAAACGTCAACACCACGTTGACGCTGGCCGGTACGGACGGGACGACGTTCACCTTCCCCGGTGCCTCCGACACGGTGACTACAATTGCTGCCACTCAGAGCTTGTCGAACAAAACCCTTACCGCGCCGACAATCACCAACTACACCGAGTCGGTTGTCACCATCGGCACCGTCACGACGGCGGCGACTTTGTCTCTGACCAGCGGAACCGTACTGACCGCAACCCTCACCGCAAGCACCGCCTGCACCTTCACTATGCCTGCGGTAGGGGCCGGGAAGAGCTTCATTTTGCTGCTCAAACAAGCCCCGACCACTGGAAACGGATCGGCCACCTTCACCAACGTCAAGTGGACAAGTGTTCCGACCATTACTGTCACTCCTGGGAAGATGGATATTCTCAGCTTCGTCAGTGACGGGGTCAACTGGTACGGATCGGTGTCGGCGGGGTACACACCGTAATGTTCGCCGCACGCAACGCTATCTTGGCCGGGGGGCCAATCGCAATCGGCGGCACCGTCGTTGACACAGGTGGCTACCGCTACCACATCTTCACCACTTCTGGTCAAACCTTCACGGTTGGTAGATCGGTAACTATGCAGGCTGTACTTGTCGGCGGCGGGGGCGGCGGCGCGACAGCGGGATATTCCGGCGGCGGTGGTGGCGGGAGACTGGTCACCAGCAGCAGTCAGTTTGCCGGTGGCGTGTATTCGATCACAGTGGGCGCAGGCGGTACTGGCGGCAACGGTGGCGGTACCTCTACGGCTCTTGGCTTAACCGCCAACGGCGGCGGTCAGGGTGTCAGCAACAACGGTGGTGGCGGTGGTGGAAGCGGCGGCGGTACTGGCGGTTCCGGCGGTTACGGCGGCGGCGGCGGCGGTTCTTACGGCAACGGCGGTACTGGTGCTGGTGGTGGGGCACCCGGTAGTGGTGGTGGTTGGAGTGACACTGCTGCCCTTATCGGGACATTTATTTCCGCAGGCAGCGGGGGAAGTGGTGGTGCCAGTTGGGGCGGCGGCGGTGGGGGCGGTGGGGTAATTACTTCCGCTTCAGTCATTTCCAGCCCAAGCGGGGGTAATGGTATTGGTAGTTATCGCGGCTTCGGTGGTCAGGGTTGGGGCGGCGGTGGCGGCGGTAACTATGACGGTGGCGCTGGTAGTGGTGCTTCTGGCATCGTCATCATTCGGTATCTCATCTAAAAGATTGAAGGGAACACATAATGGCAACATTCGATGAGGTCTTCGCGGAACTGACTGCCAAGATGGGCGCTGCGATGGAGGTCATCGCCGCTCACCCCGACATCGCTGCTCAGGTAAAGGCAGCCATTGACGGGGCGGTGACCGCTGCTGAAGTCCAAGAGCAGCAGGCCCAGGATGATGCTCGCGCCAACGCGCTGAACAACGTCATCTTAGAGGTTCGCCAGGTACTGGCCGACGCAGTGCCCGACGTTGCTGCACCTGAGCCTACGCCTGAACCCGAGCCGACCGGCTCATCGGAGGGCGCAACGGGATCGGGTGGCGATACGGGCGCAACGGAATCAACTAAGGGTGATGTCGGGGCTACGGGCGGCGACACCGGAGGGGCTACTGGTTCCACAGGCGGTGGAGACACCGGAGCCACCGGAGGGGATACCGGAGCGTCCTCTGGTGGAGACACTGGGGCAACCGGCTCTACTGGCGGCGCGGGTGCCACCGGATCGACTGGTGGAGACACCGGGGCAACCGGCAGCACAGGTGGCGACACCGGAGCCTAAACCCTTCACCCTGTACCTCTGCGCCCCGGCAGCCTGAAAGTATGTAAGAGCCAACCGTCGAGGAAGAGAGATAAGGCATGGCTACAAGCACTAAGCAGCAGGACAAGAAGCTCACGCTGCCGGAACTCCGCAAGCATGAGGGTTCGCTGTACATCAAGAACAACACTCCCCACCACATGAGCTTTCACCAGCGCATTGGCGAGGGGAACGTGGACTTTGAGCTTTCCCCGGCTGGTACCTCCGACTCTGTCGCCCACCTGCCCAAGCTCGCTCTGGAAATGCGCGGCCTTCAGAAGCTGTGGATGAAGGGCAGCATCACCGTCTCGACCGACGAGGCCATGGAGGATCACATCACCCTGCTGATGAGCCAGTCCATCGCCGCTTCCGACGAGCAAATGGCGAATCTGCGCGGCGAGGTTGAAGAGGCGAACACCGGCAGGGATCTGGTCGAAAAGGCATGCCTCCAGTGCGGTGAAACCGACCCCAAGTCGGGCGTGGTCACCCGTGGCCGGGTGTTCCAGTCGGCACGGGAACTCAAGGAGGGCATCGCCCCTCTGTGTGCGCTTCACGCCGACATGGCGGCACTGTTCCCCGGCAGTCTGACCACCGACTCTCAGGGTAACGAAACCTGGACCTTCGCCACCACCACCGTGACCGCACCCCGAAAAGGAGCAAAATGACCGCCCCCGCACCCCACCCCGGCGCTGACAACCCCTTCGTCTTGGGGTACCAGACTCGCCAGTTTCCGTTCACCAAGGACGGCAACCCCGACGTGACGGTGGCCGACTCGCTCGCCACCCCTCCGTCTTGCACCATCGACGGCGAAGAGTCCAGCGCGGTTACCGCCCGTGACGCTACCCGCTACGATCCCGCCGCCGGGGCAACAGGAGCCTAAGCCATGAGCGACTGGGCACTCAGCAGCAGCGACCCCTACCCGAAGGCGACCTATCAGGTTCGCCAGTTCGGCGTCTCCACGCCGCGCATCACGGGTGCCCTTGCCAACCCCCCAGCAGCCATGGTGGTCGCTGAGGCAGCCGCAGACACGCCTACCCTCCCGACCCCGTAAGAAAGGTAAATCACCATGACCGCTCCCTATCCGCAGTACGGACCCGTTGTCAACGGCCTGTATCTGACCAAGCAGCCGAATGCCGGTATCCCCGGCGGGCCGTCTGTGTCCGACGCTCTCTACGAGGTTCAGTCCTGCACCATCAATGGTGATACCTCCAGCATCGTGACCGGCGAAGCTGTGATCCAGGCTCTGGCCGTCGAAGCGGGAACCATCGACGTTGGCAATGCCGGTGCCGCTGCTGGCGCACGGGTCGCTGCTCTGGCGAGCCGCAACCAGGATTACATGCGCGACTTCTACGACTCCGCGTCGGTCCTCAAGGACGAGAACGGCGATCCGATCAGCTAGATCTGCCCGCTCCCTGCAATACAGAGAGGGGTCTTAGGTGGGCATCGTCTACCCCGGCGACTTCGACTTCTTCAACGTCCCCACCCTTCCCGAAGAGACTTCTCTCTCTTCGGCGGGTACGGCGCTCCGCAACCATACGGAGCTACATGACGACATCAACAAAGCCGTCATGGCGTTGGAGGCTAATGCCGCGCTCAAAACCCACGACCACAGTGGTGCGAGCGGAATCGGGCATGGCCCAAAGCTGTCGCAGGCTAACACCCACCAGAATGCGGACACCGATTCGTCCACCACGGCGATCCACCACACGCTGGGGACGGGCGCATGGCAGGCAGCGCCGGGTAACCACACTCATACCGTCGCGGAAGTCCCTCAGCACTACCGCCTCTGCACGTCCGGATCACGGCCCAGCGCCTATCCCGGCCTGATGATCTTTGAAACGGACACCAATCTGGTGCAGGTTTGGGCTACCTATGGCGGTACGACCGGCTGGCACACGGTATTCGGCTCCCCGCCGCAGCAGCCGGTCATCAACAACTACTACCCCACCGTGGTCAACCCGCCGGTACCCCAGCCTGCCTTGATCTGCCGGGTGCGTCAGCGCAACCCACAGAAGCTCGTCTGGTCCGGAACCATCTTGGAGTGGCAGGACGAACTGGAAGATCCGTACAACTGCTTCAATCCGGCAGCGAGCCTCACGGCAATCACCGTCCGACAGGGCGGTCTTTATCAGATCGACTGCGCCGTCCAGTGGAACCCACAGATCGTGCCGGATGTCGCCAAAATGGTGCTGTGCATCAACGGCCAGGAGACGACCCTGCGGACCCAGCAGTTCATGCGCGGGAACCTTTACACACCGGGCTTCTCCCAGACTCTGTCGCTGTCGGGCAAGCTGCGCTTTGAAAAAGATGACGTACTGACGGTGAAGGCATCCTTTGAAGCACCCAACAACATCATCGGCCAGATCTTTAGCTTCGTGGAGCAGGTAGTGGACGCTATCAGCGGACAAAACAGCGGGGCACTCGCCAGCCGCCTTGACATCGTCAACGTCGGAGCGTGACCCATGCCGATCACCCAGCCTAGCGGTGAGTCGGTCTACTCGCCCAAAATCCGCGAGCAGGCCCTGGTCCGGAAGTTCGTCTCCCAAGGCGGGCGGGGCTACGTCGCTATCGACATCTATGACGGCGCTACGTCGGTAGATCCCGACCCCAACACCCTCAGCCTGGATGTCTGGTTCAACGATGTCACCGCCACTCCATCCGGCGACCCTCGCGGCACCAAGCTGTCTACCGTCCCGGCCAGCCAGATCCACCGGGAAGATGTCGGTAAATACGACTACCAGATCGGCCCGCCAAATACGTCTTACCGGGGCCTGGTTACCGTTCAGTGGCGCTATCAGGTTAACGGCACGTCCTTCACATTCAGCGATCACCTTCAGATCCTCAACCCGATGCCTCTGTACGAGTCGCTGTCGGAACCGCTCAAAAGCGTCGTGGAGCAGGTTAGCTGGATGTTTGGCGATATGTTTGACTCGACCGAAGGCGGGCCGCATATCATCGAACCGTTCCAGACCCACTTTGACTACGAGCGGATCGCCCAGCTTCTGAGCCAAGCCGCGCTGAAGATGGGTCTGACCGGCTTCCCTATCAATAACTGGGGCGTCGGGCCAGGGACAGTTCCCCCGCCTAATGAACTGAACGGCTTGCTGGTCCTGGGGACGTACTACGAAGTTGTCAGACATCTGGTGCGCAGCTACACAGAGATCCCGGCCTTCCAGGGCATGAACGTGACCTTCACCGACCGGCGTGACTACTCCATGCGGTGGCAGCAGATCCTGTCCACCGAATACCCCGACTACGTCCGCTACGTCAAAATGGCTAAGCGCAAGATGCTGAACCTGGGCCGTGGCTCGCTGCTGGTGGCCGGTGGCATCTATGGCGGTCAGGCCAGGGGGATCTTCAAGGCCGGTACCTATGCGGCCCAGGTGCGCGGCTGGCGGTTCTACCCGGCAGCCCCGGCTATCGCCTGGGGTTCGACCAGGATCACCTAATGAGCATCAACCTCGTAGAGAACTACGCGGTCAATCAGGCCCGCCAAGCCGTCAAGGATAGCTTGCAGGCCCATGGCGAGCAGTGCATTCTGCTGTCGATGTACCACCGCTTTACCGACTCCGACATGCCGCTGTGCCCGTATTGCACCGACGATGTGTACACCGACAGCGGCGAGGTCTGCAACATCTGCTGGGGCACCACCATCCAGGGCGGGGTCAGGCAGGCAGCGAAGGTATGGGGACTGTTCACCGATAACGTCGAAGGGGAGCAGTACCGCAAGCGCGGTATTTGGCAGGCCGACAATCGGGAGTTCCAGACCGAAGCCTTCCCGATACTGATGCAGCACGACTACGTCATTCGGGTGCGAAGATGGAATGCCAACGGAACCCCGGCAGAGCTTGAGGGTTTTTACGGAATCAAGGAAGTTACCAAAGACAGCTTGCGAACCGGAACCCGTTTCGGCCAGTCGGCGTCCGACATCATCGGCCAAAAGGCCCAGATCAGCGAATTGTCTAACGTCACCAATATCGCCAAGTACCCGGTGATCGGTATTCCCTTCCTGTCACCGGAAGCCTTCATCGCCCCGCACACCCCGATGATTACCCGCACCAATCCGTTCCCTTTCGCACCGGCACCAGATGTGCGGCACGCCGTCGTAATCGGCAACGGTCAGTCGCACAGCATCACGATCCCGCACGAACTGGGCACATCTGATGTCATCGTGCAGCTATACAACCTGGCGACCGGCGAGCAGGTCGATGCCAACGTCTTTGCCGCCACTATGTCCACCGTTACTTTGGTGTTCGATACTGCGCCCTCGCTCAACTCGCTGCGGGCGGTCATCACGGCTTTCGGCACCCGGCACGCCTTCACTATCGGAGACGGGGACGCCACAACCATCGTGGTTCAGCACAACCTGGGGACGACCAACATCCTGACCCAGCTTTACGACTCCGCTACCGGCGAGCAGGTGGATACCAACATCTACGCCACCGACAGCAATTCGGTCACCCTGACCTTCCAAGATCCACCTGCTACCGACTCTCTGAGAGTGGTGATCGTCGCATGAGGATTCCTCTGCCGCCAGAAATCTGCGCCCGCCTGTCTATGAAGGCTGTTCAGTACGCCCGCGAGGACGTAGTCAATCGTGGCTGGTCAAACCGCGCCATGGCGGCTCTCAACCCGTACAGCGACAAGGGCCTGGTCGGCATCAAGACCAGCGCGAAATACCTTATGCGCCAGGAGCAGGGCATCAACCCCTTCCTTATGCACTGGGTGGAAGGGCGAACCGTTCCGCTGGGCTGTAAGCAAGGCGACGGCCCCCACATCCGAAGGGGCCGGGGCGTCGGTAAGCCGGGATACGTCGATATCCCGCACCGTGGCCGGGTCTGGCGCGACCAGAAGTGGCGGCACCCTGGCTTGAAGCCGAAGAACTTCATGCGGGATGCGATCCTCCGTGCGATCAATGAAGAGCAGGACTCTATTCGCGCAGAACTGATGGAAGCCCTGAAGGGCGGCTACCGTGGCTAACCTCAGAGCTAATTCCAAGCTGGCGGTAGCCGCTAACCCGACAGTCGGCATCGGCACCTTCACCACCAGGCTCAGCGCCAGCATCTTCGCATCCGACCAGGATCTTCCACAGCCGGGTACCGAAGTCAGTGAAACAATCCCCGGCTCCGAAGGCGGTCTGATTGAGGCCGTCAAGCGGGCCGTGATCCTGGCCCTTCGGGACGCTCTCCTGCGGACCAACATCACCGTGGACGGCGACCCGGTCTATGTGGACCTGGAATACCCGATGAAGAAAGAGCAGTACCCCGGCGTGTGGGTGCAGTTCAGCTTCACCAAGCTCAACCGGGCCGGTATTTCCCACGAAGTCTGGACCCAAGACGAAAAAGGCAACTGGACGCCCATTCAGGAGTGGATGTTCAACGGCAGGGTCACCCTGACCATCGTGGCGCTCCGCAGCCGTGAGCGGGACCGGATTGCCGACACGGTCATCAATATGTTGGCGTTTGCCCGTACACCTGAGTTGGTCATCACTCAGCCCAACGCCAATACCAAGCAGTACCGGCAGCTTCTGACAGCTTTGTCAGAGAACCCGTACGTCGCTATGGCGTTGAACACCGATGTCATCACCCCCGGCGGGCAAAGTGCCAGCATGGACGTTCCCTGGCAGTCCGATGTGCTGGCGTACGAGGACAACTATTCGTTCGACATCATCGGGAACTTCAATATCCGGTTCGATAATGACGGTGCCTACACGCTGTCGCGGGTGGATCACGTTCCGGTTATGCAAGCGGAAGTACCCTTCCCCCGGTGGCGAACGATTTAGCCCTGCCCTGTGAAACCCCAGAGGGCCGACCAGAAAGAGAGAAAAGACCCCGTGCCACCAGCTAGTAGGAGGTCATTATGACCCAGACTTCGGCGGTAGACTTCAGTCGGTACTTGCCGCCTGGTGTCTACACCAACCCGATGCCCGGTCCTCAGTTGGTGGTGAACTCTACGCTGCCCACGGCGGTGGCCCTTTTCGGCACCACGATTGGCTACCGGAAGTTCACTGAGTCAATCTACGTTGAGGCCGACCAGCAACTGACCGTTCCGGCAGTGTCGCGCACCCTCGCCCAGAAGGGCATCGACCTGACCACCCTGGTGGTCACCAACCCCTACACCGGGGCTGTGTTCGATGAGAACCAGGACTACACTGTAGTCCTCGTCGGCGGCACGCAAGGCACTTCCGAAGCTCTGTATGCGGTCAGCCGGGTGATCGACGGCGGCACCATCCTGTCGGGTGACACCGTCACGGTGAGCTACCGCTACACCGACCCCGACTACTTCAACCCCTTCGTCTTCTACGACTACGACGATGTTCGTACCGCTTACGGCGAACCGTTCAACCTGACTAGCGAGACGGTCAACGGAGTCGCCCCCGGCGGCGTGCTGTCGGAATTGACTCTGGCTGCGAAGTTCGCGTTTATGAACGGCGCATACCAAGTTGTCTGTGTAGCCGTGCAGCCCGATGATCCGGAGTCCCCAGTGGTGGCTGAGTACGTCGCCGCCCTGGAGAAGCTGAATGACCAGGCCCTGGTCGCTCTTGTTGTCCCCTGCAACGGAGGCATGCAGCCTTTGAACGAGCAGGTTCGTCAGCATGTGGTTACTCAGTCGGCCAACAGGTTTGAGCGCCGCGCCATTATCGGGATGGACGGCTCCATTTCGTCGGATCAGCGCCGCACCTACGCCAACCAGATCGGTGAGCAGCGGATTGCCCTGGTCAGCCCGACGAAGTTCACCTACTACAGCCCTGAACTGAACAAATCCATCGAACTGGGTGGACAGTACCTCGCTGCCTCCCTGGCCGGAATGACCGTGTCGATGTCTTACGCCCAGCCGCTGACCCACAAGGTCATCACCGGCTGGGAAGGCGTGGTGGATCTTCAGAAGGAGCAGGAAAAGAACGATGAGTCCAAGAACGGACTCATGGTCATCGAAAAGACCCGCCGCCAGAAGATGTGGGTTCGTCACGGTGTCACCACCGACCCCTCCGACCTGCTGCACCGTGAGTGGAACATCATCGGCCAGCAGGACGCTCTGGTTTACCGGCTGCGCGACTACCTGGAGAACGCCAACCTCATCGGCCAGCCGATCTACGACTACACGCTGGTCAACGTCAAGGCGTCGGCAGAAGCCGCTCTCCAGTCGCTGCTGCGCGACGGCCTGCTCGTCAACTACTCCGGTCTGAAGGCCCGTCAGCTTCTGACCAACCCCGACGTGATCGAAGTCAGCTTTAGCTGGCTCCCGGCCATGCCGTTGAACTACATCGTCGTGACGTTCGCCGTCAGCCTGACTTCGGGCAGTGTGACGGCTCAGGGTAACAACCCGAATAACCCGAACTTCACGTCGAACAGCCAGGTCGGAGCGATTACCGCCCCGGCCACCCCGACCGTCAATGACTTTGGCGGCTCTTCCAACACCTTGCAGTCAACGCTCTAAGAAGAAGGTGGCTAAATGGTAGCGACAGCGAGCCGCATTGGCGGTTCTGGGTTCACCACCATGATGTGGAATGGTGCGCGTATGGCGTACCTCCAGGTCATGCAGGACACCCCGCCGACCCCGGTGGCAACCGCCCAGGCGGTGCAGCCGATTGACGAGTCTGTACCGCTGGAGATTGTGACCTCCATGGCGGTCGGCGTCGGCACTCTGCGAGCGACGTTCTACGAACTGTGGAACCAGCCAGTGTGGCAGATGCTCCCCGGCCTCGACGGCTCCCACAACCTGCTCGACGTGCTGAAGCGTCAGATCAGCCTGGGTAACGTCACGATGCAAAAGGTCATCAAATCCCCCAACGGAGTGATGCGGTCAAAGGTGTACCACAAAGTGGTCATCACCGACATTGACGAAGGCGAGAACGTCAACATTGGCACGATGACTTTGCCGAAGACCCTAACATTCCAGTATTGCTACAGCACACCTGTCTAGCAATAAAAATCTGAAGTTTGCTAGGAGGCATCATGGAGATTCAGCGTCAGTCTGACTACTACAGTCTGGACCGTCCGGAGATTCACCGTGCCACCCTGACGGCTCAGCAGATTTCGGACTTCACCAGAGGCGTCAGAATCCCGCAGGGCATGATGAACACCCGTACGGCTTCGGATGAGGATTCTGAGGCCGATCTGGACGACGACATCGAAGATGCCTACGACCGGCTGGACGTGCCGATGGGGACGCGCATGTCGTGGCGCGAGGGCCAAGAGTGGACGTACTCGCCGGAAAACTTTGTGCCCGAAGAAGAAGACGTGTACGAACCCAACGCCGAAGAGCTAGACCTAGAGGACGAGTTGGAGTCCCGCGAACGCTACGTCCCCGAAGATCTGGTGGAGCGCCGCCGGGAAGGCTTCCGCACCGCCAATCCCGCCCTCCTGCGTCTCCTTCCCCTGATGGGAATGGGGATGGGTGGTGACGGCGGCGACGGCGGCGGCGTGCTGGATCAGGCGCTGGGTGACGTTTCCGGCGCGGAAAGCAAGGCCGCTTTCGATAGGGCCGCTGAAGAGTACTGACCCAAGGTAACTGCCCTAAACCCCAGGAGGACAAATGGCTGGACGCCGAATCACTGCCACCCCGGTGCCGCCGGAAATGATTCTTTCAGACAGCGATATGCCCATCGCTGCTCCGGAAGAGTTCCCCAGCGCCGACGTGCCCGTGGAAGAAGATCGCCAAAAGGTAGCCGATGAGGTTGTCGAAGAAGTCACGGAGCTTTCCGACGAAGAGCGGGTCTGGTTCTCGACGCTGCTTACTTGCGGTCGGAGGCACAAGACCATCACCGTGATGGGCGACCACAAGGTGGCCGTCCAAACACTCAATGCCGACGACGACCTCCGCATCGGCCTGTACACCAAAGACTTCAAAGATTCCGACGCATACCCCCGCGCCTACCAGATCGCAGTGTGTGCTTCCGGCGTCCGGAGCATCGACGGGCGACCTCTGTATCAGCCGATCACAGAGTCTGAAGATGAAGGTGCGGTATTTGCGGAGAAGGTCAGCCGCATGAGCAAGTTCTATCCGGTGGTCATCACGGAGATTTACCGCGCAATTATGGACCTCGACACAGAGTTCGCTGAGTTGGCCCGTAAATTGGGAAAACTCAGCGGCTAGACGCACGATCTGAGGTAGAGGTGCGTCTAGCCTATGAACAGGGGCTGCTGAAGCAGCGGAGCCTTAACTTCTTCCAGCACTGGGCACTGGTGTACTGGGCTTATATGGACCGGCGCATTCGCATTGAGGACAAGACCGCCGAACTAGAGCATCAGACGTTCAATCTCGCTCCGGAGCGCTGGGTCGAACTGTACAAGGACCAGCTAATGGGCGCTCTGGGTATCGCTAATGAAGAGGGCGAAGTCCCCCTAACGGAGGACGACCTGGACGACCTGGACAAGTTCATGGAGCGGTTGGAAAGAGGAAACCGCTTCACCATGAGCGGTGCTGAAACCCCAGCCGACTTCCGGAACGATTGGGGTAGCTGGACATGACGCAAGCTGGTGGCTTTGAGGCCGGGTCGGATTACGTTGCCGCACGGGTCAGTTTTGACATCGACAATTCGGGCGTCTCCAGCCTGAAAGAACTGACTGAATCGCTCAACAATTTCCGTACCTCGACCGAAGCTGCCAATCGGACGGGGTCCGACTTCCTCAAGTATCTCCAGCAGATGACGGCCCTGACCAACCAGGCCAACGAAGCACAGACCAACCTTGTCAATACGCTCCAGCGGATGACGGATACCCAGCAGGCCGTAATGACCGGCCAGGGCACTCAGGTCAGCCGGGGCTTCCCGCAAGGCCGGGTCGATCCTCTGTCCGGAATGGGCGGCGGCAGCGGGGCGGGAGGGGCCAACCGGGCACCGACGATCAATGACACCAGCGCCTTCCTGGGGAATATGGCGTCTCAAGATCCGCGCCAGTACTTCAACATGCAGAGCAACTGGGGCAACGTCCGTACTGGAGACGTTCCGGCGCACTCCCCCAGCGACAACGATCTAGCGCAGCACGCTCAGCGCCATAATGCCCGCGACAAGGCCCAGAACGATCAGAATGTCGCCAGCCAGATGAGTGACCCGTACTCCCCGATGCAGCGCCGGATTTCCGGTATGACTTCCGGCGCAGCCCAACTTCTTGGCGAACTTGCTCCCGGCGGGGACGCGATGGGCTTCGCGCAAAGAGGCATGAACAGCCTCAGTGGGCTGGCACGGGCATCTGGAGCCGCCATTCCGGCACTTTCAGAGGGATCTGCGTCTGTTCCTATGGCTGGCGGTCAAGCCGGTCTGGCGTCTCGCGGACTGGGCGCTTTGGCAGCCTTTGCCGGAACAGGATTAGGTGCCGCTGCCACTGGAGTCGGCTTGCTGGCCGGTGGCAATTACCTGTTTCAAGAGGGCGGGCAGGCGGTACAGAATTACCGCTCTATGGGGCAAGTCCGTGGCGGTGGCCTGCAAGAGGGGTTGGGCTATGAAATGTCAATCCGCTCTATGGCCCTCAACCCGTTCATTACGACCGACCAGGCGCGACAGATCGTGTCATCCGGCCTCAGTTCCGGCTTCACCGGCAAAGAGTTCGATACTGTCACTCAGTTTATGGCGAACAACCTCAAAGACATGAATATGTCGGTGGCCGAATCCATGAGTCTGTTTAAGAAGAATGTTGTGGAGGGTGGCATGACTCAAGAAGGGCTTGCAGGCGCTTTGGGGGGACTGAAGGAAGGATCAAAAACGGGCTACGCCAGCCTGCCTCAGTTAGAAGCGAACTACGCCAACACATCCGCATCCTTGATAAATGCCGGTGTCCCCGGCAGATCTGCCAGCCAGGAGGCTGGAGCAGCCGCCTTCACCTTCAACGGTATATCGGATCTTGTGGACAAGATGCCGCAGCTAGTCCAGTCAGCGACGAGCATGGGCAGCCCTCTTGGTGGCATGATGCTCAACCCGCAAATGAGTGGAGTGAAGCTGCCGCCGGGAACTGACCCCTACACGGCCATGGAGTCTATGGGTGAAGGGCAGACTCAGGCCACCTACAACATCATCCGCTATTGGGCACAGCGCTTTGTCCAGAGTTCCGGCGGCAACAAGGGCAGGGCTGTCACGGCATTTCAGCAATGGCTCATGGAGATGTTCCCCGACATGGACTGGCGCAACCGAACGATGGTTGAAAAGTTCCTATCAGAAGTTATCGCCAACCCCAACGCCGTTGCTCAAGGCAAGGCCAAGAACGAACAGGCCCAGAAAGAGGCGGCGAGGGCAAAGCCCAGAGGGACCGGACAAAAGATCGGCGGCTTTATTTCAGGACAGATTCAGACTGCCGGTGCATTCCTGAGCGACCTTGGAAGCAACATCTTCGGCAAGACGCCTGGAGAAGAGTGGAACTGGGATAAGACAAAGATTGCCTCCGACTCTGCGGCCTACAGCCAGAGCGACGAGCGCTCTGCCGCGCTGGAAAATCTTATCCAGCAATATGGCGGCAGCGGGATTGAGGTCGGATCGGGCGGGAAGTGGGGCAAGCTGGACATCAGCAATGAGCAGCAGCTAAAGGACATAACGTCGGGCAAGCTCAAGCTGCGTCCTAAAGACGACAAGAGTGCAGGTATGACGCTGGCCCAAATCGGTGACGGCGGCAAGAGCGGCTTCGGCGGTGGCTTCGGCGGGGGAGCCAATAACTTCTCCGTCGCTCCCGTCTACGGAACATTGACGGTCACCATTGACCAGAGCGGCAGGGCGACTGCTCCTGCGACTGTCGCACTTAGCCCCAGTACTGCGGGGGCTAACGCAGGGCGCGGCGGCGCGGCACGCAATGACCCCCAACCCGGTGAGCCAGGTTGGTTGCCGTAATGACCGCCCCCAATATCCAGCAGCAATCAAACTCGTCGTTTAATCCGCAGCGGGGAATCGCCTCACTTACCTGGGGTAGTCACGTCCTGCGCTTCCGGACAAACCCAAACGAGGTCACCTGGAACTACAGCCTCATCACCAAAACAGACCAAACCTATGGTGGCCGGGTAGTGCAGATCCTGGGGACCAGGATTGACGACCTCACCGTCAAGGTGGACTGCGGTCAGGGAGGCTGGCCCTATCTCATCAAGGTAGTGGCCTTTATGCGCGACCTCATGGTGGCCCAGCGCAACGGCCAGACCGCTGTCTTTGAGTACACCACCCGCAACTGGAAGCTAAAGGTCTATGCCGCCAGCTTCCCCTTTGCCGATCAAGTCAACTCCACCACCCGTGAACTGACCTTGAACTTCAAGGTGCAGGAGGACATTTCCGGCATCGTGTCCTCCACGACCATCAGCACTGCGCTGCAATCCTTCATCAACGGCATCGGCTGGGAGCGCAACGAATACAACGATTTCTTCTACGCCCCGAACAATGACGAAGGTCTTATCGGAAACTCAGAAACATTTAAGGGAGGTTCGCTTCCGATAGTGGGGAACATCGGCTCCAAAATCAGCGGCATCCCCGCATCGGCAGCGGCCTCACTGAACATCCCAACAATTGCTTCCCCTCCCAGCGTGACCGGCGGCGCGTTGGGTTCCGGAATCGTCAATGCTTTCGGCACGGTATCGCCGCAGTTCAATCTGTTCACGATCCCCACCATGCAATAAAGAGAGAGAGGACATAACTGTGGCAAGCTACATGAGCAACACACCAATCTCTGGTCCGATATGGCACGCCTTCGCTAAGCCCGACGTGGACCTCAATGGCATTGGGTGGAGCTACCAGTACGGGATGGTGTTCAACGCGCCGGAACGAGAAGAGCCGATCAAGCTCCCCATCGGCATATCTCCGCAGGACTATTGATGAGTCAGCTTCGGCTGTACAGCACAAGGTGGGGAACGAGATACCTTAACGTAACCTCGTTCTCCTCCCCCATCACGGGAATGATTGATTCGGCCCAAACCCGAACGCTAGTCCACCACTTCCCGATCAAGGCGCTCCAGCCCGAACTGGAAGTTGAGGTTGTTTTCCGAAACGAGAACAACTACGAGGACTTTCAGTTGTGGGTGCGTAACGTCCAGATCGACGCCCAAAACAACGCTATCTCTCCGATTCTCACGCTGTGGTGGCCGCAGCGCTCCATCTATAACTGGACGGGGATTATCAAGGCATTCAGGGCGGGCGGTGTCAGGTCCAACTTCATGCCCAGAGCAAAGTTCACCATCGACCTAGTGGACTCTATGGTCAGTTCCCGAACCAACCTGGCCTCTTTGTCATCAAACATCGAAGAAATCTGGGGCAAGAACACCGCAGGCGGCGTGCTGGACGGCAGCGGATTGGCCGACGTGCTAATTCAGCCGCCGACTCCGGTTGACGACACACCCACCGAAACCCCATCCTTTCCGATCCAGCCCAGCCCGGTCACCCCGCCTTCGGACGGCGGCGGCGGGGGCTTGGGCGGCGGCGGCGGGGGAGGTGGTAGTTGGTGACTTACCCCGATTCGGGGCCGCAGCTTAACCCCTACGCCCCTAACGAAATGAAAACTCTGGTGTACTCACCGGAGGCCAAGATTTTCATTACTCACAAAAACGTCCTTTATGACGTATCGGCAGACCTCATCCGTGGCGCTGTCTCTCGCAAAGAGAACTCCGCTTCTACGCTGTCCTTTGCCCTTGCCAATAAGCCACTGGTCCCCGGCGGGCAGCCCCGATACAACGCCGGGGAGCCGTTCGCTTTCAGTCGCATGGACGTAGTGACCCTTTACCTAAAGCGCACACGGATGATCCAGGTCTTCACCGGATTCTTAGATGAGATCCCTTATCGCCAGCTACACCCTGGCATTGCAGAGTTCCGCGCAACCTGCACGCTCAAAAAGCTACTGCACACTTGGTGGAACCCGGCCACGCCGCAAAACCAGGCGCTAATGAGTCAGTATGGCTTCAACTCTATGGTCGGCGGGGACGGCCAGTTCCCGATTGACTCTGGCATTGGCGGCATGCTGCGCGAAATTATGATCCGCGTCGGCAACTGGAACCCTAACCAGCTTCACATCCAGAACTTCCCCATGGCCTTCTTCCCGTTCGTCAAGGAATACCTGGACCGCAACATGCCGGGATACCGGGCAGCAGAAGATTCGTTCTACACCATGATGCTAGGCCCCGACCACTCTTTCCCTCAGCGGTCGGCAGCGGGATACAACGCATCCGCTCCGCTGGGTGCATGGCCTCCACCCGGTGCCGGAATCGGAGGAACGGGTCAGGTCGCCTATCTCCCGTACATCATCGCCGCATGCGATGCCCGTGGCATGGGTCCGACGACCACCAACATTCAGCAAGCCAATGCCCTCAAGGCTGCCGGTGAAGCCGGTGCAGCGCAGGCATCGGTCGGCAGTAGCGACCAGGCTTCATGGCAACAGATCGGTAACTTAGGTATTGCTCAGGGCGTGCAGGAAGATCAGTCAGATGCTGCTGCCCTGGCAGTGGCCTGCATTCTGGTAGAAACCGGCGGCACCTGGAAGAACTTTGCCAATCCGACCGTAAAAGAATCAGCGACCTTCCCCAACGATGGATTCCCCCCGAACCCGAACCTCGACTCTGTCGGCCTCTTCCAGCAGCGAGCCGGATGGGGCATTGTGGCCCAGCGGATGAATCCGTATGCGGCGGCGGGAATGTTCTACGACAAGCTGGGGCAGTTTAACTGGCGCAACATGGCTCCCGGCTCAGCGATCTACAAAGTTCAAGTAGGGGCCACCCCTGAACTGTACGGCGCGGCATTTGAAGCAGCCAAAGGCATTGTTCTCGCCTACCGGAAAGCTCAGCAGGAAGGTACGGCGCTGGCATCCTGGGCGATCATTAACACAATCCCCCTGGCTAGCTCAGTAACCAGTACGGTCACCAGTTCCATCAATTCGGCGGTGAGCAACTACAGCACGCTGGCATCAACCGGCACAGGGTCGGGACCAGCCCTAGCCAACACCCGTGCAGGTAAGCCGGTACCCGACTCCGAAGGCGCGATTAACGCTGCGCTGTTGATGTATCAGACTCCTTACGAGTATGGCGGGAAAACCCCCGGCGTCGGACTGGACTGCTCCGGTTTGACCAACTGGGCGTTCCGGTGCATCAACGTCGATATCGGAGACGGAACGTCAGGCCAGAGTGCATTGCCAGCAGTAATCCCCTCTACCGCCGCTCAGCGTGGCGATCTGCTATTCACGTCAATGTACGACCATGTCGGGATCTACCTGGGTGCGGGAATGTGGATCAACACCGGAGGGCCAGAAGGCTCACCCGGCCAGATTGAGCCGATACCTGAGCCGCTGTCCACAATGACGGCACGCCGTGCCTGTCCGAATGGTGGACCCGACCTCAGCGCTCCGTACACCCCGCCCATCATGGGACTTCCCCGTGGCTTGCCAGCAGGAACCGGGCAGCGAGGCGGTGGAGGCGCTATGGGAGAAATCACCGAACCCATCGCCCGAAATCTGTTCTCCTTCCAGTTCCGGCCAGGAACGTGGTCAACCAGTATCTCCCAGTTGCTTCCTGGCGAGAAGCAGTTCATCGACGGTCAGCCGCTGATACAGATGGTGCAGGCACTCTGCCGTGCCAGCCTGCGCAACTTCCAGAGCGCCCCGAACGGCGACTTCATGGCGTACACGCCCGACGAGTTTGGCCTGTATGGCAAGCCCGCCATTCTGTCTTTGGAGGACATCGAAATCAAAGACTTCCGGATTGACCTGTCCGACGATCCGCTAACCACTCACGTTTATGTAGATGGTGACTATGTGGGCTTTGGTCAGGATCGTGGGCTGACAGGCTGGATCATGTCAGCCGGTGTAGCCACGATGGAGAATGAACCGCTATTCAATCAGCTTCGCAAGGTGGCTCCTGGCGACATGCAGGGGATGACCGGCAGGGAGATTATCCGAAAGTTTGGCGTGCGACCCTTTAAGCAGACTTACACGATGGTCAGCAACCCGGCCATGGAGTTTCTGCTGGCGACCCAGTTGTTCATGGGGAAGTTCTCGTCTATGTACCGGGCCAACGTCTCCTTCACATTTATGCCCGAACTGTATCCCGGCATGAGGGTGCTGCTGCGCAAGCACAATCTTCAGATGTACTGCTCTGCTGTCGAACATTCATTCGACTATGAGCAAGGATTCTCGACGCGAGCCGTCCTGTCCTCCCCGACCGATCCGGCGGCGGCACAGACCATTTTGAACGAGAACTCACTGACCAACTGGCGCTGGCCGTCCGACAACTTCGGAAGCTACGACCTGCTGCCAGAACCGACGACGTATCCCACGGTGGTGTCGCCAGAATGATAAACGGATACACCACTCAAAGCCCCAACGATGTCAACATTCACGCCGTGGCGATCACGTCGGTTGATGTTTCCAGCTACAAAGCCTGCGGACGCACCCGGCAGGGGACAGAAGTCTGGATCAATACCCGGTATTACGTCGGGTCGGTGATGTCTGTCCCGGCAGTGGGCGAGCAATGGTATGTCTCCCGGCATCGCGGAGAGTGGCGGCTGCATGCCCGTATTCCCTATCAGACAGCCGGGGAGCTTATCTCTCCGACGCAGGGACAGACGCAGATCGGTGCGGGGGGACCGACCGAAATCAATGGGTCGGTGGTCAACATCAATGCCGAAACCATGACCCTCAACGGTGTGGCTTACCGCGACAACGGGGGCACGCTTCAGCGGCAGGAAGCAAACGGCACCTGGACCTCAATTTCATCAGCGCCGTCAACCATGCCGTCGAACAACATCACCGACTCCACCGTGCTGGGGAGGCTCCTGCTGACCGCGCCGGATGTCAACACCGTCCTGTCCATTCTTGGGCTTTCGGTGGCCGGTTCCGGTATCAGCGGCGGCACCGCCACGACCCCGAATGACGACCCGATTGTCAGTGGTGGATCGGTTTCCGGCCCCGGCCTGGGAGCAGATTTGGACGGTGGCACACCAGAAAGTGCAGGAGACATATTTGTCACGGGTGGTACGCCATGAGAAGGAATGAACTGACATGCTGATCCAACCCCGCCGGGGAACTTCAGACCAGTGGGTGTCTGCCGACCCAATCCTTGCTGTCGGAGAAATGGGGTACGAAACCGACACCCGCAAGTTCAAGTACGGCGACGGCCTGACCAACTGGCAGAACCTTCCGTACGGCATTAGTGCCGCCAACCTGGGGGATGCCTCTTCGGTCGGTGTTTCGCTGCTGACTGCCCTTACGATTGAGGACGCCCGCACCGTCCTGGGCATCGGTACGGGTACGTCGATCAACGCCACCGACATCGTGGACTCCACGGCGGTCGGCAGGGCTGTCCTAAAGGCTGCCACTACCAGCGCCGCCCAGGACGCCATTGGGGCCACCACGGTAGGCAAGGGCGTCTTGGTGGCTGTAGACGCGGCTGCGGGCCGCACAGCACTGGGTGCAGGCACTTACTCCAAGCCCTCCGGAGGAATCCCCTCTACGGACTTCACCACGGCGGTACAGACCTCGTTGGCTGCCGCCAACAGCGCACTGCAATCGGTCAGCGCGGCGGGAATCTCTGACTCCACCGCAACCGGCAGGTCCGTTCTGACGGCAGCTACGGCGGCGGCAGCCCGCACCGCTATCGGCGCAGGTACATCCGATCTGGCGCTGGGCACTACCTCGACCACTGCTCTAGCAGGAAACTATGCGCCTTCCTCTGTCAGTATCAGCGACTCGACATCGGTGGGGCGAGGTCTAATAACTTCTGCGTCAGCAGCAGCCGCCCGCGCCGTTATTGGTGCCGGAACCTCCAATCTGACGCTGGGGACAACATCGTCCACCGCCCTGGCGGGCAACTACGCTCCAACCGCAACGAGCATCAGCGACTCAACATCAGTCGGAAGAAGCCTGCTGACCGCTGTCGATTCAGCTACCGCCCGAAACCTTATCGGCGTGACCACCACCGGAAATGTCGCCAGCATCGCCGCATCCGACATTACGGACTCGACCGTTGTCGGCAGGGCACTTTTGACATCGGTCGATTCGGCCAGCGCCCGCACCGCTATCGGAGCCGGGACCGGCACCTACTCCAGGCCGTCCAACGGCATCCCTTCCGATGACATGACCAGCGCTGTGCAGACCGCACTTGCCGCCGCAGCTACTGCGTTGCAGTCGGTGAACGCCGCAGCCATTACTGACTCGACGGTGACTGGCCGTTCTCTGTTGACTGCCGCCGATGTCGGATCTGCACGCACCACTCTGGGTGCCGGAACCTACACCAAGCCCAACAGCGGTGTCCCCTTTGGCGACCTTGCGACCGGCATCCAGACAAGCCTGAATAAGGCCGACAGTGCTTTGCAGACCGTCGCATCCAGCAACATCACCGACGCTACGACAACCGGCAAGGCTCTGCTGACGGCACTTGACGCCGCAGCAGCCCGAAGCACATTGGGTGTCGGAAGCTACTCCAAGCCCTCCACGGGCATCCCCCTGACTGATCTGGCCTCAGCAGTTCAGTCCAGTCTGGGCAAGGCCGATACTGCGTTGCAGTCGGTGACAGCCAGCACGATTATCGACTCGACGGCTACGGGGCGTGCTTTGCTGACTGCCGCCAGCACGTCGGCGGCGCTCACTTCGCTGGGTGCTGGAACCTATACCCGGCCCGGTAGCGGCATCCCCTCTACCGACTTAACTTCTGCTGTCCAGCAGTCGCTGAGCTTGGCAAATAGTGCATTGCAATCAATCCCTGCCGGATATGTCCAGGGTAGCAGCGCCGGAACCGCCGCAACGCTCACGCTGTGGACAGGAACCGCTGCACAGTATGCCGCAATCGGCACCAAGTCATCTACGACCGTCTACATTGTGACGTAAATGCCTATCTACCAGGGCGGCAGCAGCGCCGCAGGGATTTACCTGGGGTCAACCCCGGTCCAGGCTATTTATGTCGGCACCACGCAGGCGTATAGCGCCTCAACACCCCCGACCATTACGACAATCTCGCCAAGCTCAGGAACTGCCGGAACTGATATTGCTATTAACGGCAGCAACTTCGTAGCAGGCTCTACGGTCAGCATTGGCGGCGTAGCGGCCACAAATGTATCTGTGCTAGGTACCGCTCAAATTGTGTGTAAGGTACCTACCCTGACCACTTCCGGCACAAAAGATGTTGTGGTTGCCGGTGCTGGAGGGACAGCAACGCTGACGGGGGGATTCACTTATGCCGTATCCCCGACCTATGCATCTATCTCTCCGATCAACGGTGGAGGCGGGACTACAGTCACGATCACCGGAACCAACTTCGTAGTCGGGAATACTGCTGTGACCTTCGGCGTCACCGGAGTCACCGGATTCCCGCCTGCTACTAACGTCAGCGTCTCATCAAGCACATCGCTGACGTGCAAGATCCCTGAAGGATTCGGCAGTGTCACCCTCGACGTTGTCATCACAACTGCCGGATCTTCGGTTAAGGGCACCGGGGTGTTCACCAACTACGGAGTTCCGACCTTCGCCAGCGTTTCCCCCAATACCGGCATCGCAGGAACTGCTGTCACCGTTACCGGCACAAACTTCATGGTGGGAGACACCACAGTTACTATCGGCGGCGCAACAGTAGGTGTAACTGTCAACTCCAATACATCGTTGACCTGCACAATTCCGACCCTTCTCCCTGGCACTAAAAATATCGTCATCACCACCAAGGGAGGGTCGGTTACCGGAACCTTCAACTATTTGGGGGCACCGACCTACACCGCAATTTCTCCAACCAGCGCAGGGTCAGGAGCAACAGTCACTATCGGCGGCACCAACTTCGTATCCGGATCGACCACCGTCACTATCGGTGGAGTCAGCGCTACGAATGTTTCGGTGGCATCGGGAACCTCACTGACCTGTACGGTTCCTTCGCTTTCTGCGGGGGCAAAAGACGTGGTCATCACCACTCCGGTGGGTTCAGTTACCGGCGGCGGGGTGTTCACCACCCTTGTGGCCCCGACCTACTCCGGTATCTCTTCCCCCAGCGGTAAGGCCGGGGATTCGATCAGCGTTACGGGAAGCAACTTCATCAGCGGAACTTCAGTCACGCTTGGCGGCGCTCCCGTTATCGGGCTGTCGATAAGCAGCACTTCTTCGTTGAGCTTTCAGGTGCCCACGATATCGTCGGCAGGCGCAAAAAGCCTGGTTATCACTAACTCTGTCGGGTCGGTCACCGGATCTAACGTATTCACCTACTACGCAGCACCGACCTATAGCGGCACGTCGGCAACACAGGTCACGTCAGGAACTCAAGTCACCATTACCGGCAGTGGCTTCGTCCCCGGCCAGACAACGGTAACGGTGGGAGGCACATCAGCCACGATCTATGTAAACAGCACGACCTCGCTGGCTCTGGCGTGGCCGACCATGACTGTGGGGTGGAAGTCCATGGTCATCACCACCCCCGGCGGCAGCGCTTCGGTAGCCAACGCGGCCTACTACAACATTCCAACTGAGACTATCTACTCAACAGCAGGTGCGTACAACTACACAATCCCGACGTGGTGTACCAAGATCGACGTAGTCATGGTCGGCGGCGGCGGTGCTGGTGGGCAGGGCGGTGCCTTCTTCAATACCGGCGGCGGCGGCAAGCAGGGGTCTTGGTCGGGCGTGACTATTTCTCGTCCTGCTGGCGGCTGGACCGTAACCACCCTTAGCGGGGTGGTGGGTGCTGGAGCGCCCGCAGGGATCGCCTTCGGCGCAGCGCCGGGTGCCGGTGGCAACTCTACTTTGAGCAGCCCATCTACCGTAGCGGCTGGTGGTGCAGCTAATTTCTATTACACAGTCACCAGAAATGGTGGTTCGCCGGGAAACTACACATTCAATAACAGAACCTACAGCGGCGGTGCCGCTTCGACCACGGCTTCAGGTAACGGAAACGCCCCCGGCGGCGGTGGGTCAGGTGGAGACGGTGTATTGGTGGGGGGAACAAACAGTGGGGCCGGGGCAGCCGGTCGAGTCTGGCTGTACGCCTACTAGAACCCTGTGCCCGCCCCGGTGACCTCCTAGAAGATATGAGGAGGTAAAGCCGTGACGTACAGCTTGGCTATCGCCAACGGGGATCTGGTCCGTACCGGCAACTCCATGGCTATCGTCTACGGCAGCGAAAAGCTGAAACAAGACCTTTGCCTGTGGGTTACCGAACGGTATGGCATCGACAGGTTCCACCCCAAACTGGGGTCGGTCCTGCCCGATTTCATTGGTTCACTCATTACCGACAACACCCGCTCCAAGATCCAGAGCGAAGTGCTGCGCATCCTCCAGAACTACCAGTCGGTTCAGCTTCAGGGCCTGAAGGCTGCGCCTCAGCGCTACAGCTATTCCGAACTGCTGTATTCCATCGACGCCATTAACGTCGCTATTTCGTACGACACTGTGTCTGCCACGGTATCTGTGCGCAATGCCGATAATGCCCAAGCCACGATTGCGGTATCCCAAGGTGCCTAAAAGTCCTGCCGACATTTCGGCCTCCATCATCGCCACGCTGAACACCACGGCTCCCGGCCTGTCCTGCGAGCTTGGTACACCTGAGCGGAAAATCATCGACGCCTGCTCAGAGGCTATCTCTGCCGCCTACATCAGCCAGTACCTGACCGGCTCGCTGCTGGACATCGACACCAAAGTCGGTTTGGAACTGGAGCAGTTTGTCGGGATTTTTGGTTTCGGACGGCTCCAGGGACGCCCCTCCAAAGGGGTGGTCCGAATGAAGGTAGAGACTGCCAGCAGTGTAGACACTCCGATTCCGGTCGGTACCCAGTTCACCACCAAGCCAGGTATGGCCGGGACGAGTGGGACAATCAGCTTCTCCACGTCCCAGGCGGCGATCCTCACGTCGGGCAACTACAGCATTGACATCCCGGTGGAATGTACCGTGGTCGGCAGCGTCGGGAATGTGCCGCCCGACTCCATCGCCGCCGTCAGCGCCCAGCTTGGCGCTACCACCGTCACGAACCTGGCCTCCACGACCGGAGGGGTTGATACCGAAACAGATCCTGCTTTGCGCCAGCGGTTCAAGGACACGCTGCTGCGCAACATTGCCGGGACGAGCGATTGGTACATTTCCCTGGCTTTGCAGAATGTCAACGTCAGTCGCGCCAGTGTGGTCGGCCCGATCAAGCTGTACAAGACCCAGGTCGAAATCCTGAACACCGCGACTACGATTCCCGTCAGCGGCGTCAAGCATATTTGGCGCGACGGAGCCAGCGTCTTCACCGACCTGGGGCAATCAACGGAGCGTTTCTACGTCCCCGAAACTGACTACAGCCTGTCGGGCTACACCACGCCAACCCTGAATCTGTCTACCGGAAGTGCGCTGTCGGTTGGCGACGTAGTGGACGTGGAGTTCCAGTACACCCCATCGGCCTCCCGAAATGATCCTGACAACAAGGTTACAAATAAGGTAGACATCTTTGTAGACGGAATTGATCCGTTTCCTGTAACGGAGCGCACCGTAGTCACTGCGCAGACGCTGTCTGCGGTGTCCGCAGATCCGCTATACAACATGAACTTTGAGCGGATCGGGGACAACTCCACCCCTGCATTGAGCAGTCGGTTTATCAGGCTGGGCAGTGTTCCGATTGTATCTTTCCCCGAAAAGCTCACCATCGGCTCTTCTGTTTACACCCAAGGGGTTGACTACCACGTCATCCGGACCACGACCAGGAATTACGCCAACACCACGACTCTGCTGACGGGTTCCCACCGCGAGATATGCGGCATTGAGTGGCTGTCGGGGAGAGGCCCCACCAACGGCACCGAAACCACGCTGAAGTTTGTGTATAACCGCGTGCCGGAAGTAGTTAATTCGCTGGTGGCACAGAACAAGCAGATCACGACAGATGTGCTGGTTCACCAGGCTGACTATCAGTACGTCCAGCCGTGCCTATCTATCGAATACGACCGCGCCTATTCCATATCTGTGGTGAACAGCGCAATCATCAACCGGCTCCAGAAGTATTTCCAGGGCCTGAACTTTGGGGCCAGCTTCAAGCTGTCGAACATCTGCATGGCCGTCCAGCAATGCCTGGGTGTGGTGGACGTAAAGGTGACCACGGCAGCAGAGAACTCGACCAACTACGGAATCCAGCTATTCACCAACTCTGCCGACACCGTTCCGGATGTCATCAGGACGGAGGACTTCAAGCTGGCCGACAACCAAGTGATGATGTACCGCAACGTCAGGATCATCCGGAAGGCTGCTACCTAGAATGGTTTCAGTCGCCCCCTTCCCCGTATTGCCGCCAATCTCTACGGAGCTTCGGCTAGCTCACTTCGATGAGCAGATCTACACGGCTACTCCCGACACCCTGCTCTATAAGTTCGTTGACTCCATCTGTGGCACCACCGGGGCCGGGAGCCTACTGAACCAGTCCTTCCTAGCGCGGCTCACCAACGCGCTGGAGACGATTTACTTCAATGACCTGGACTACATCTTCTCTAAGATCAATTTCCTGGGTCGCTCCCCGGCAGAGTCCTACTCGTACAGCCCAATGACTGACATGCTTACGTCGGATCAGTGGAATGAAGTCAGGGTCAAGGATGCGTGGTATCGGGCCAGGATCAAAAACTTCTTCGCTGCCTGCTCGCTAGGTGGGACTCCGCAAGGCGTCCGGATGTGTTCGCAAGCTGCCACCGGGACCGACTGCACGCTTCTGGAGACGTGGCGATACATCGACGCCTTCGGCCTGGGGGAGAACCTTGGTCGCGCTCAGTACTCTGCCCGAAACGAACTGACTGTTCGCCCCCATAAGGATGTGTTGTCGCCCGAAGAGTTCCGGCTGCTGCGCGACATGCTGGACAGGATTACTCCTGTTGACACGATTATTTCCATCAACCTTCGTGGCTTGTCGATGCTCGCGCCCGCGAAGATTTCAGCTATTGCCGCCACTTCGACATACTACGAAGTCCAAAAGAGCGTGGTTGCCAGCCCGGTCATCAAAACGATGACCTCCACCGACTTGAACCTCAACCTCAATCCATCCGAACTGTGGCTCTTCGATGCCACCGATAACGCTCAATTAGCGCCCTACGCTGCATTCAACGTCACCAGCGAGTATTCGTACTACTACCTGATTGGCGGCGGCGAAAGGTCACCCATCGACTCCGTTACCTACGGGACGCTACAGCCTGACGGCTCAATCAAATCTGAGCCGAACTTTGAAATCTTTCGGTCCACCGGGGCATACACTGAGTGGATTAATTACGAAAAGGCCGATGCTCCCGACAATTACCCCGGCGGCAAATACGGCATCACACCACTAGCGGTCCCTGCTCTGAATCCCGACCGTAGCCCGTATCAGTTCCCGTGGGCAAGTCAGTCGGCTTACATCGCAGACAAAAAGATAAATGTCCAAGCCCAAGGCGGCATTGCCGACGATCTGCACTACAAGCTGCCTATTAAGGTGTCAAGCAATCCTAAGACCACCTACTGGGCCGAATACGCTGTGGCCTATTCTGCTCCTGCCCAGGAGTCCACGGTATCGACCAGTCTTACTGCCCAGCGACCCAACACTCTGGCCGGTGATTGGGTCGATCCTGCCACCTTTGTGAGTACCTGATGACTAACCCTATCGACAGCATGTACTACGAGTTCCACATCCCGCTGGGCATCTACAACGCTATCCGCAAGCTGCTGTCCCAGCAGGCCGAATCTCCCAATTCCCCCAATGCCATAGTGGACGCCTCCAAGGGCCGCGAGTGGTTCTCTCAGCCACGACCCGCCTCTCAAGGCGATGTCCCGAAGCCGACGTTTTTCTACTCCACCGGAACCCACAACTGGTTTGATTTTTTTGGATTCGGGGTGTTGCCCATCTACGCCCCAATGAGTGTGACCTTCAGCGATCTTGATGGAAAGCTCTACGAATGGGCCTGGGCACCCGCCAATGACCCCTTCCACCGAATGGTTGACGCTGACTTGTGGACGGTAAAGACCGTTAGCTTTGCCAATGCAATGTTCCCGTTTGGTCAATCAATGAGGGAGGGCGTCGAGAAAACAATCTCTATGATTAACGACACCCCAGGCGCATTCGCTTTGGGAGGGTATAGCCAGGGCGCTGCCGTTATGTCCAAGGTGTTGGAAGAGATTCAAGGTGGTCGGCTACAGCACAGAAAAGCAGACCTCCTTGCTGGCATATCTTTTGGTAATCCTTGCCGACAGGCCGGAAAACTTTTTCCTGGGGCAATTGAGCCGGTTGCATGGGATGACCTGGATGGGTCGAACGGGCTGAGTCACGGAAACTTTTCTGCCGAACAGCGCCTAAAAAATACTCCGGATCTGTGGTGGGAGTTCGCCAACGATAAAGAACTTATCGGGGCAACCGGCAACTCTTTGCTAGGTGTGGACTGGACAACTTTGTGGTCACTACTCATCGGGAGATTCACCGGGAATGACCTCGCTGCGTTCATCGGTGCCAACCTAAACGCTCTTAACTGGAACACCATTACTGAAGTTTTTGAGGGCATTACTGAGATTTTTGACATCATTGGAACAGTAGGTGGTGGTCACATGACCTACCCCACCGAACCACCTCCTGGCGACCCACGAAATGGGATGACCAGCTACCAGATCGCTCTTCAGTACCTGCGGGATGTCGGTCAAAAATACAAGACCGCTCGCACGTTTGAACAGAAGACCGAAGTCCTCCAGGTCAATTTCAAGCTCCCCATGCCGATCAATGATGTGTCATTCCAGGCGGTCAAGGTTCCGGCCAGAATCGACGTATGGTACCACGACCGGCAGGACAACTGGCGGGCCATGCTGGATGAAAACCGCAACCCAGTCAGTCTGACGCTGCCTGCGTCATTCACGGAGAACTGGCACCCCTATACCGCCTACACCAGTCCCACCCTTGCCAAGGCGGTTCAGTTCCGACTGACTCGACTGCCCGACCCGGCCATGGGAACCCGCCCCTACTGCGTCGGTTTGCGCAACGTCCTGATGCGCCGCAATATGTACGACCGGCCTTCCGGCATCCGCGCCACCACCATCACTGAAGATGCTTTGGGCAACGTAGTAGAGACGTACATCAAGGACTGGGACGCCCCGAAAGCTATCGACAACAACCCTGCCACATTCTGGCGCTCGTCGGCTCAGCCGACTCCTGACGCTGTGGTTTCGCTCTATCTTGACGTACGAACTGCGGATGGGTCACCGCAACTCATCGACACTCTGTACATCGACCCTATCTATACCGGCAATGCCCTCAATATCTACTACACCAACGATGATCCGGACGGGGTCACGCTCAACCCGTCACCGATTTCTGTTCCCCCAACCGTCGAAGCCCACACCCGCTGGCAAGCAGGCAGGGGTCTGTGGGATGTAGCGACGGGGTCGGAGGAATCGGAGTTTGTCGCTCCGTTCAGGGTTGGCCCGCTGGTCAAAAAGAACTGCTGGATCGGTGTGGAGTGGACCCCCGACTTCACCGCCACCAGCCCGCCAGGAGACAACCCGGTACTGCTGGAAATCATTCCTGAAAACCCCGAATCCGGCCAATTCTGGCCGCGCCTGTACTACGACGTGGGCAACCTGGGTTACGGAAAGATCGTGCTGGAGTTCACCAACGGTACGACATCGAAATACTTTGAAGCACCGCTGTCGCCACCGCTGACTCAGAATGAGCCGTTGCGCATCGTCGCCGGATGGGCATACGACTCACCCGGCTCTGCGGTGTTTATTTCGGTGATGTCGAAGGGCAGTCAGATCGGCTACTCCTATACGCCGAACACCCTTGCCCTTCCGAACTACATCACCCTCGACGGCGAAGTCAGCTTCTCCAAGTTCCGTGGCCTCTTGACCGCACACATCATCAAGCTGTCAAGCTGGCTCAATGACCATGAGAGCTTTATGGTCAACCCGATTGCCTACGTTGATCCCGACCCGATCACTCCGGACTCCCAAGGCGAGGTAACTTCCAGCAGCCTGGACAATTCTGTATTTTCGTGCGACTGGACGGCACAGCGCTTCCCGGTCGGCGGTTCGTCCCCCAGCATGCACGTTAGCCGTAGGTGGACCCCGATCTGGCGGGACTACACCGTCCAGCGGGGCAAGATCTTCTTCCCCAGGCAAATCTCCACCAAGTGGATCAAGATGGAGTTCTCCAAGCTCACTGCCGAACCCTATCCGGTTTACGACACTGGCATCCAGACGACGTACGAGGTTTTCCCGATTTCGGTGTACGCCGATGTGACCACCACGACCTCTACGACGACAAACGTGCCGGGGACCGACATGCAGGCCACTGTCCTGCCGTCTCCGAAGAATGTTCATACGCCAGGAGCAATTGAAACCGTTGTTGGTGCGGTCAAGGGTGCGGTCACCAATATCGGGGAATCCATCAACGGTCTGCTGGGCAATGTCGGGAACCTTGTCGCGGGGATTTCCAGCGTCAACTGGCTAGACCCCAGAGCCGTTAATGCTGCTATTGAAGCCTCGACGGTTTCTACGGTTCAGCCCGTGGCGGCAGCCATTGGGTCAGCATCCGAAACTGGCAGTATCCCGAACACCGTAGCTACCGCACTGGGCCAATCCACCGGAGCAACCGCCGACCCCAGTACATCTATTGCGCTGCGGAACGAAGCCACCAGTAGCCTGATCTACCGACGCAGGGATATTCAGCCGCAGATTCTTGCGGGACAAACGGTCAACAAAATCATAGGCACCATGCCCATTCAAGGGCTGGGTGCGACTGTGTCCACACCTATCGCCACTGCAATATCTACTGCCTTCGCGCCGACCGTGTCTTATCCTGGTGCGGCCCCGGTCACCCCAGCGATGGGCAAAGACTATTGGCTTTTCCCCGGCGGTCTGCTGAAGATGCCTGCTGCGATCATGGAGTCGATCTTCTCCGGAATCCAGTGGGGGCTTTTCGGAACCAACTCCGTCGTACAAGGCTCGTCGCCTATGAGCGGGCCGGTTTCAACCAGCCTGACTACGACAACGTCAACTACTCAGCGGGTGCGCTTCAATACCACCGAAACGCACGTCTACCGCACACTGACCGCAACACGCACTGCTGCAATCGGGTACTTCGCCGGTATCCGTGAAGTGGCCGCATACGCGACGACCTACATCGACTATGAAGATCCGCTGTCCTTCGACTTTAAGGTGTACGACCCAAACCAGTGGCGCTTCACCAATGTCTCACAAGCGATTACTGGTGCGGTCACCGCCGCCGGATCGCCATACACCGATGCCGACCTCGACCTCGCCGACCTCGACTCCTGGGTCACGGTGGGCGACTGGGTGTGGGACGGCACCCAAGACAGCTACTCCGGAAACCGGGTGGGGTCGGCCAGTATCGTTGCAGACGGCACCGAAGTCAGCTTGACGGCCAAGACGCCCTTTAAGGTCGATCCGCTGGACGAAGTGGTTATCGGCGCATCCGTTAAGTTTGTCGGCGCAGAGAGTGCGACCTTCCCCGCCGCTTTTGGGACAAGCTACAAAGGCAATTACAATAACGGAGCCGACTACTATCCCGGCGAAGTTGTCTTTTACGGAGGCTTCTACTGGGAGAGAATCGGGGAACCCAACCCCGGCTACACTCCCGGCACCGCCTACTGGGGTGAGCCGATGTCTCCGACCGCCCAAATCGTCATGGATGTTATCTCCTACTTAGACGGCGAAGTGGTGGGTGTCGAAACCCTCGACCCGGCATCGGCCAATACCGCTGCGCCGGGGTACACCCCGCCCACGGCGCTGGACGGCAATGCATCACGGGTGTCGATTGACAACCCAACCGGCAGGACGAACGGCGTTACGTTCACCCACCTGCTGGGCACCTATGCCGTCCCGTCCGATGGAGTCGATGCCCTTGCTATCCGATTCAGAATCACGGCTGGGGTCACCGCAGGCCAGTTCTGGATCGCAGAGGTCAAGGCTGAGCCGCGCAACGGTGGCCGGGGCTTCCTGTACAACCGATTCATCACGTTCTCCAAGTTCAACAAGGTCATTTGCGATTTCCGCGACTCAGGTCTGCGCCGCTCTGACCGGATGTGGGCGCAAAACGATCCGCTGAACAAGAACGTCGATAAGAATGCTTTGTCGTGGTACACCAGTCCGACGACCATGCCGCCGGGTATGTGGGGCGATCAGTTCGCAGAGTGGGCCGACGAGAATGTCAACTGGGGCAACGCTCGCGCTACCGTCGCTATCTGGATTGACCCTGAGCGGACCTATAAAGGCAACCGGGCACTGCATTTCCGGCGGGCTGCCGGGTCCGGATCTGCGGGCGTACGGGTTATCCAGCAGACCAACTACTTCCCCGGCGCTCAGGTGCGGATCTGCTGCACGTTCTACAAGCCGATCCAGAACAGCAACTTCATCACGCTGCGACTGCGACGAGTGAGCGACGGCGTCTACATACACGAAGAAGAAATCCAGAATCCTACAGTCGGAAAGTGGTTCACCTACCAGTCCTCATTCTTTGAGGTACCCGACACCCTGGATCAGGTCTACATTGTGGAAATCGACCTCACCGGCACCTTTGAGGATGACCTCTACGTCTCCGATCTGTACACCGAAATTGCCCACATCAGATACTTCATGCGGCTGGGTGGTGTGAGCAACCCGAACGCAGTCAACCTCGACGTGACTGAACTGGCACACTCACCAACCGGGGATGCGATTGTCACTTGCACTGAGCCGACCAACGAAGTGGCGCTGGAAGTTGTCATGCTCAGCCCGCTGGCGGTGGCCTACGGTGCGACAATGACTCCCGTCTACCAGCAGTGAAATATATACGCCCTCGTTGGCGTTGTAATAGATGGAAGGAGGGCATCATGGAGAAGCCGACAGCAACACCCGAACAGCTTCGGGCGCGTCTGGAACTACGCCGCAGCAATGCTGCCCGTCCTCATCGCAACCGTAAGCGGGAACTGAAGTACCCCGGCAAGGGCGTGCGCAGCGCTTGGAAGAAGGCCGTCTAAGCTGTAGGCCATGACAAGTGATTTGCGCTGGCATCGCCGTAAAGGCATCAGCGGGCTATACGCCGAACTGCCCGACAATCGGCGTTACGACATCAGCATGGCAGAAAGCGGTGGGTACGACCTGGCGCTGTACAACGGCAATCGGAGCTTTCACATAGGCCGATATGCCAAGCAGGTCGAAGCAAAAAGGGCTGCCGAAGCACTTCCGGAATAAACTCCCCACTCCCGCCGTTGTTATAGATGGAGGGGCCAATCGGCCCCGGCGGGAAGGAGAGGCATGAGCGACCTGGACACGCGGGTTCTCGCCCCTGAGATTGTGGACGCTGAACCTGTGATCGTGGAGTTCCCTGAGTTCCGGCTCCCCATCTGGGAGAAGAAAGAGGGCGCTTTCCAGCGCCGCCTCGCCAGGGCTGGCCTGCCCGCTCCTGCAATCAAGCTGGAGCGCTTCGACAAGAAGGTTCTCAAGGGCGGGATCGAACTGGACGACGGCACCATCTTCGGTGCCAGCGAGGTCATCGAACCCTGGATTCGGGTGGAGCTTGAAGAGATCCGCATTGTCGCGGGTCACTACACCTTCGTCGCCGCCCTGGTTGGCGAAGAGGCTGGCTACACCGTTCACTGCGCCCCCGGTCAGTCCCTCGACGGCTGGGAGCGCCCCGCTGTGGACGACATCCACTGCGACCACTGCAACCTCAAGCGCGACCGCAAGCGCCTCTACATCATCCGCGACGACCGCGACGACTCGCTCATCCAGGTCGGCCACACCTGCATCGAAGCCTTCACCGGGCTGGCGATCAAGGGTCTGTGGGCGCTGACTTACGGCGCTGAGCTTCGGGGAGTCGGCGGCGACGACGACAGCGGCGGCGGTCAGCGCTTCTACGGCGCTCCGGTTGACCGGGTGCTGGGTCTGGCCTTCGCCTTCGCCAACGAAGGCAAAGCCTACGTCAGCCGCAAGGCTGCGGAGTTCAGCCCGAACTGGGCCACCGCCGATGAGGTACGAACCGCTCTCTTCGGTCGGATTCAGCCGCCTCAGCGCAAGCACTTCCGGCTCGACCGCGACTACGAGCGGGAACTGGAGCGCTACCACCGCTTCCTCGACAACATCGTCAAGGGCGACGGCTTCAGCAAGGATTCCGCTCTGATCGCGGAAATCCGGAAGGCTGCCGACAGCCTCAAGGCCGGTACCGACTACGCCGACAATATGCACACCATCCTCGCCGGGGAGAACGTCTCCGGTCGCAACGTCGGCATCCTCGCCAGCCTGGTGGCGGTTTACGCCAGGGAGAAGGAACTCGCGGTCAAGCGGAGCAGCGAGCCGAAGGCTCCCCTCGCCAAAGGCATCCTGGCCCCGGTCAAGACCCGCATCCGCGACCTGGAAATCACCATCACTTCGGTGGGCCAGAGCGAGAGCGAGTGGGGTTGGTCAACCCGCGTGGTTGGTCGGACTCCGGATCACCACCTGATCCTCTGGTGGGCCAAGGGCCGGATTGACGACTGGGAGGCCGGTGACGTGCTGGTCCTCGACGCCAAGGTCAAGGGCCTGAAGCCCTTCACCGGGCGGGACGGCGAAACCATCGACCAGACCGTGATCTACTACGCCAAGGTCATCGAACACCGTCCCGCAGAGGACGCGGTCTGCTAGCATTACCCATAAGGACGGGCCGACTAGATCGGACTCGTCCTTTATGGCATGGATCGGCTGGCAGCCCGGTATGTCAGGTGCGCCCGTAGCGGCGGCAAAGAAAGCCCTCAAGCGTAAGTTCAGCTACGCCAAGGACTTGGACGAAACTCCCTTTCTCGACTGGGCCACCCAGGCTGCACTGGTGACGTTCCAGAAGAAGAAGAACGCCACCGCTTACCTTCCCAAGCTGCGCATCGACGGCATCCTCGACTACCAAACTCAGGTGGCTCTAGGGGTCATCCCGCCACCAAAGCCCAAGAAGGTCGGGACGCTGTTCACTGTCCACGGCACCGGCATGGCCGACCCTCTAGGCCCCGGCTATCCGGCTGACGTGGCGCGAGCCGTCCTTGACGTATGGGACTGGCAGCCCATTGGCAATTACCCCGCCGCTGCCTTCCCGATGGGTCCATCGGTGGAGCAGGGCCGCGCTGAACTGAAAGCTCAGATCCGCAATCATCCTGGGAAGATAGGTCTGTCGGGCTACTCTCAAGGGGCGATGGTGACGAGCCTGTGCTGGAAGCACGACATCCTCAACCCCAAAGGCGATCTTCACGACAGGCTTCCCGATGTTATCGCCGCCGTGAACTTCGGAAACCCATGCCGGGAGGCCCACGTCGCCAATGGCAACAAGACCTCCGGAGTTCCCATCCCTGAAGGGCGGGGAATCGCTGACGACCTGCTGGAAAACACCCCTGCTTGGTGGTACGACTACGCTCACGGCGGCAATAGCACCTTCGGTAAGGACATCTATACGGATGTTCCCGACGATGACACGGGGGAGAACATGACGGCGATCTTCCGTGTCGTGCAGAACGCTTCGGGCTTCGTCGGACCCAACAGCATCGTGGAGCAGATCGGGGAGTGGCTGACCAACCCGATGGTGGAAATCCCGGCAGTGTTCCGTGCGATCTACTTCGGCGGGGCGTTCGTGGCAGCACGACCATTCGCCACCGCACCGCACTGCAACTATGACCTCCAACCGGCTATCGACTATCTGCGCAGCTTCCGGCGGGTGTAAAAGCCCATCATTCCCTTCTGAAGGGGTGGAGGACCGATGCCGACCATCACCATCTATACCCTTGACGGCGCGGCCAGCACTGGTGCCACACGACCGTACGACCCGGTCAGAAATCCTGCTGGCGGCTTCGCGGCTGATTTAGCTTCGCGGCTTGTTGCTGCCGACAGGGAAACCTGGGCGTGGACCCCGATTGACTACAGTCCCGGCCAGATCCTGACCTCTTACGAGCCGTTTGGCAACGCTATCGCCCGTGGCGCAGCCGACGCTACCGACAAGATCCTCAACACGCCGGGGAAGATCGTCCTGGCCTCCCACTCTCAGGGCAGCCTGCTGTCTACCACGCTGTACAACGAGTTTCGGTACGGAAGCCTGCGGTCCCGACGCGGTGACCTCATCGGCATCATCAACTTCGGTGATGCCACCCGGCCAGCGGGATGGACGACTCCGCTATTCGGAGCTAGAGAGCCGGGTGGCGCTGGTGCCATGACCCTGCCACTTCGGCAATCTTATGGCACAAGCAACACCGGCCTAGTCAACGTGCCGGAAGCCCTTTATTGGTCATTCGCCAACCTGGGAGACGCCGCAGCCACCGCACCTTCGGGTGTTCAGCCAATGATGAGCCAGATCATTCGGCGCATCCTTTATTCCGGCACAGAATCCCCCGACAAGCTGATCTTCCTGTACGGCGAGGGCGGTGTCCCGAATGTCCCGCCTATGAGCTTGGCCCTTGCGGATCTGGCGACATGGTGTGCAACCAACGCCGTCAAGGCACAAGCTGCTGGCACCTATAAAGGACAGTCGCTTCTCGACCTCATCATTGCCCTTGTCGGCAACAGCAGCGTGGTGTCGGTCAGTGGAATCCTCACCTTGCTGACGCAGTGGTGGCCGTTTACCAACCCCGGCAATATCTTGGGCTTCCTCAGGCCGGAACTGCCTCAATACTCGTTCAACCCACATACCCGATACTCCGGATCTTTCCCCTACACCGGCCTGGTCAACAACTCTAAGAATGCCGTTGCGCTGGCGTACGAATACCTTCTGAGCGTCAGCAAGAAGTACCTGCCGACCGCCGCCCCGGCAGTCAACAGCAAGGCCGACCGGACTTACCAGTTCTACACTTTTGGCCGCACCGGGGAGTTTTATTCCTCCAGCGGCAGCCGAACCACTATCGGCCAGGACGGCTGCACTGTTGACATTGGGCGTAGCGACATCGACTACGGTCAGGCCAGCTACGGAGCGGAAGTTGCTCGCCGCCTCGACCCCACCAAGGTGGAATGGGTGCCGGTCAGCTATACCTCCGCTGCCTTCCCGCTGCGACTACCGATTCAGAATGCCGTAGACAAAGCCGTCCGGATGATCCTGGCGACCCCGACGACCACCAAGTTTTTCTTGGCCGGAAATGGCGTCGGTGCGGCGGTCACCAGCCGACTGTATGAAGAGTTCCGCAACGGCAGGCTCCAGTCCAGGTCGCGCCAGCTTCTGGGCATCTACCAGTTTGGCAATCCGTACCGTGAGTTTGGCGCATACCGGGCCACTACGTCCCCCGGCGGGCACGGTATGGCCGGATCTACTTATCGCCTCACCAACACCGACCCCAGCTTGGTGTGGGAGTTCGTCAACCCTGGTGACCCGGTAGCTATTGAGGATGCCGGTCAGGCGCAGTGGTCGGCCACGCTGTACGAAATGATGCACTTCAATGTCAACCACCCGAACACCCTGAAGTCGCAGATTAGCGAAGCCGTAATTCGTCCTAGCGGTGCCGACCCGGCGCTTATCAGCTTTACCCTCGACATCTTGAACACGATGTTTGGTCCTTCGGGCAAGCACAATGATTACCAGAACTTCTTTCCGTTCACCGCGACCAAGTCATCAATCCAGCTAGCCGCCGACAACATCAACTCCATCATGGGTGTGGTTCAAGCTAACGAATCTGCCACTGACTCGACGGGTCAGGCGATCACCCCGGCCACCCGGCCTTCGCTAATGAACACCCGCACCTATCTGTGCGTTCCCGATGCCCACGTCGTGGCCGCAGCCGAACTCGACCGGATCTACGCGGGCGTCAAGAAGGCGAATGTTGACTACGTCCGCATCCCGGTGCCGTGGGCATCGGTCCAGCCGAACCGCAACCTGCTGAGTGCCGACCGCTGGGCGGCGTCCGACTCTGCTATTAACCGGGCGCTGGGGGCCAATCTTCAGCCGATGGTGGTCATCAGCCCATCGCTTCCGGTCTGGACAAGGACTTCCACCACGGCTGACATCGTGTCTTTTGTTAGGGACTTGGTGAGCCGCTACAAGCCGGGGGGAATCGGCATCAACGCCACCAACTCTGGACGAGGCGTGCTGGAATATCAGATCTGGGATGAACCGAACACCATCCAGGGCTGGCCGAATGCTCCCAGTGCAGTGGAGTACGTCAACTGGCTCAGGGAGCTATATCCGGTCATCAAGTCTCTCCAGTCATCCGCTAAAGTGGTCTTTGGCGGTCTGCAAGCCTGCAACACATCCTTCCCGTCATCTGCGCAGTCTCGCAACCCAACCCATATTGACGCCGTTACCTTCGTCAGGGCTTGCTACGAGCGTGGTGTCAAAGACTTCTACGACATCATGGCCTATCACCCGCTGACGCTGAGTACTTCGCAGATACCCAAACCCCTTCCTCCTAACGCCCGAACGATTGCCGAAGCTGACCGCCTGCGTACCCTTATGGTCACTAATGGTGACGGTGCGAAGTCGATGTACTGGACTGAAGTCGGATTCGACACCACATTGGTGACTCCTGCTCAGCAGCGCGACTACCTCAGTACCATGCGGTGGTTTGCCCAAACCCGCCCGTGGGTGACTGGCCTGGGTGTGTATTCATACCGCGATTCATCTACGGCGGGAATCCTGTGAGCAACTACGGAATCGTCACTTCTACCTATGTCGAAAAGTCGGCGTTGGCTGAAGTCGCACGCTGGAATGACAACCTCAAGCGCCATACGCTCTACACCGTCTGCGACTCTTTGCAAGACATTTGGGGGCTATACAAAGGACAGCGGCCTGTTGTTACCGGCCCGACTCCGATCAAGCTGGGATCGACGGTGCCTTACGATGCCGCAGTCGGCGCACAGGTCAGCCCGCAGCTATTCAACTGGGTTCCGGTCAGCTATCCAGCAAGCTATGCGGGATTGACGCCCCAGCTAGCGGATACCTGGAATCCCAAAACCATGAGCATCGCCCAGATGGTGACGTGGGGTGCTACAGAACTGAAGAGCAGAATCGAAGCAACGCCAGGAACTTTTGCGCTCGTCGGATACGGCGTCGGCGCGATGGTCTGCTCTGCCGCTCTTCAGGAAATGCAGCAGCAGTCCTCATCGCTGCGGTCCCGATTCACCGACTGCATAGCAGCGGTGATGTTCAGTAACGGTTGTCGGGAAGAGTATGTGACCTACCCCGGCGGCACTGACCCCGGTGGGGCCGGGATCTTGCCGCAGGCGTCTACTGGGGTTAAGGGCATGATCCGCAACACCAACACTCCGTCATGGTGGTGGGAAATGGCTGCCGTCAATGACCCTGTCGCCAACTGCCCGATTGACACCAGCGGTCAGGTCATCAATGTCGTAGCCGAAGCGCTGCTGAATGTCACGGGGAGCCGGGATCTAATGGCCCAGCTTGCCAAAACGATTATCACGCTGAAGAAGACGGGATCGACGTGGCAGTCCATTGCCGGAAAGCTGACCAATAAGACCGCAAACGCCAGTGCGCTCACCTGGGCACAGCGGGTATTCGCGCTGAACCCGTCACCGCACAACGTGTATTCACTCAATACGCTGCCGTCACTGCCGACCGGCCTGCCGGGGATGAAGGAAAGCTCGACCTACCTCGACGCCGCCGTGGCCTACATCAACCTGCGCGGGACGACTATCTCGCCGCGCTGACGCCCGTCATCAGTTCCGTGTAGTTGAACTTGGTCCCCAGCACGTCCACGATGGTGACCGTCTCCGTGTCATCCAGACCAAGCAGACTTCCGCTGTAGATCATGGCCCGCTTCGGTATCGCCAACTGGTTGAGGATGAACTGTCGGCCCCGGTGGGTGATGCGCCACCATCCGGCATGCTTAGCACCGTCCTCGCGCATACCAGGCTTCTCTTCGATCAAGCCCCAGTGAGCGAGCTTGCTGGTTTCGTTAGTGGTGTCGAAATCAGGGAGCCGGAACCACTCCCCTACTCCTACGGAGAGATAGGCCGTAATGAGGTCGCTCGCCATGCGGCCAGAAATGCTGCGATTCTTGTACAGCTTGGCGAACTGGCCGCAGCACGGGCACTCCGCGCCCTCTACGATCCTGTCCTGCAACCAGTTAATGGCTTCGTTCAGTGTGGTGCTTTCGGTGGCTTCCATTATTCCTTCCCAAAGATCAAGAACTCAAGGTTATCCGATTCTAACCGGCTGGAGTACGACAATACCTCCGTAGTCCCCAGTGTTGCCGATGCTAGCTCCCGGCGCTCGTTGCAGATGTCCCACACCCGCTGCTCGACCGAATCGTCGGTGACGAAAACGTACGAGGTCAGCCCGTCCAGGTAGGAGTCGGCCCGGTCGATACGGTTGGACCGCTGCATCATCGTGTCGTAGGAATACGGGGACTCGTAGTGGATGACATATCTGGCTTCGATCATGTTCAGCCCGTGCGCCCCGGCGTCTGAGGATAAGAACACCGTGATGTCAGGATCGGACTTGAACTTCTCCTGGGCAGCCTGGTTGTCCTTGGCCGACAGCCCACCATGGTGGACGACATAGGGGATCTTGGCATCCTTGAGGGCGGCAGCGATCAGATCCAGGCTCATTTCGACCCACTGGGTGAAGATCAGGGTTTTGTCGCCGGAATCCCTAATTGACTCCACAAGGTCGATAACGGCCTCCAGCTTCGCGCTGTGCGAAGAAACAGCCAGAGTTGGGTGCTTCTTAGCCAGATCCCGCCCTGCGGGGTCTGACGTTCGTTTCAGGGCCTCTGGGTTATTGCAGACGTACCTCAACAGCCGGTAATAGGGCATCAAGTTGCCCCCGGCATCCTTCACCGGACGAGCAGCATCCACGACCGACTTGTACAGCTTGGTGTCCTCCTTGGACAACTGCACCGGCACGACGACGGTCTGCAACCCTTTGAAGAGGTCACGGATTGACGGGTCGGTCTTGCGCACCGACTGGGTGCGATCAGCCACCCGGTGTCGGACCTCATGGAGACTGGCGTTGTTCCACTCATAGAAAGTCACCGGGAAGGAGCCGTACCGGGTCGGCATGTCGTAGGTCCGGACCTCAGCGGCGTAGCGCCTGACAAAGTCGGACTTGCTGCCTAAGGGATTCGCCTCCCCCGCCAGGTTGAACACGTCCCGATACCTCAGCGGGTTGGAGGCCACCACGCTGGCCGACATCGGCCAGATTGTCGGCTGGCAGGCTTCCACCAGCTTGTCGAAGCATTTCCGGAAGGTATTTCTCTTGCTGTCCGTCAGGAGCTTATGGGCTTCGTCGCAGATGAGCAGGATGCGCTTTTTGTAGACAAGCTCAAGCAGGGCTTCGTAGTCCACGCGAGCTTTCTCGTAGTTCAGCACATACACCCCGCATACACCTTCTTCGTACATCCGGCGGCGCTTGGCGGGAATCCCTTCAGGCTGAACAACCTCTAGCTCTGTCGCCGCCGTGAAGAAACGGGCCAGGTTGGTCTTGAGCGGACCCAGCGTGAAGGCGAGGCAGATGTCCACCATTTCCCGGTTGAACATTTCCTGTGCCCCGGCGGCGGCAAAAAGGCTTTTCCCAGTCCCGGTCGCCCAGCCGATGTAGGTCAGTCGGTCGGCGGCGCTATCGCTGCCTGCACGCTCTATGGCCCGGTTGAGGGTAAAGGTCTGGTAGGGATAGAGGCTGCCGTTATTGGGCACCGTCAGATCCGCTACTTCCAGTGGCTGCTCCCACCGGCTGATCGAATCAAGGATCGGAGCCGAAGTCGGCCCGAACACCACAGTCCAGCCGTCTTTCTCCAGAAGCTGAACGAAGTCGTGCAGCAAGAACAGTTCATTGAGGCATAGGTAGCGCGACACCCACTCGCTGTACCGGGGGAACAGCGGTTCATACACTGTCTGGAACAACAGTGAGCCGGGGTAGTCCGGATGCTGCTCAACCACCACAACCTGGGCAGGATCGACATTGGTGAGGGCAGCACCCAGATCGGCAGTGATCTGATATGTCATCGCTGTCCAGAATACTCCGACACGCCGGGAATCCGATGATAATTGCACCCGTGTCATTCAGGGAGTAGAACTAATCCGCACGGCGTTATCAGTGGGTTAGCCGTTAACCAACCGCTCCGGTCAACTGTCCTGTACCGGCAGGATGTCGAGGCAAAGGCCACGTCCCGACAACACCGAAACCGCTTGTCCCTGTGGGGCAAGTGGCAATAGGTGTTTCCCCTTCCAGGTTAGTCGTGGTTGTAGCCCGCTGGGTTACTACGCCCATGCGGGGAGGGGGGATTTAGGGGGGAGGGGTGGGCAGTTCATTTTTATTCCGGCCAAAGGAGGCCCTTAATGCAGACCTTAAACCACGACCTTTGGCTCCAGCAGACTGCGGAACTGAAAGAGGATGAGGTAGGGAAAGAGTTCCTTGACTTCCTCGTTGACTGGGTAGATACCACCGAAGCTGCTTTGGAAGCAGATGACCAACTCTCTCCCTCTACCGCACTGCGGTTTTGTCTGTCGGTAACAGAAGAGAGGTTTGGCCGTATTTCGGCCAGCTTCATCGGACAAATGCTGGTAGTCATCATCAGCCACTGGATTCACGGCCACCAGTTGTCTGCGGAGTTCACCGCGATTGAGCGCAGGTTGATGGAAGATATGTTGATTATCAAGCTGCGAGAACTCCAAGAGTCTGCTGCCCTCGACACGGAAGAAGAAGTGACAACGGAATGCTAGCTTAGGTGCTAGTGTTGATGCAGAGGGAAGGAGAACCAATGGAGATTGTGGCGTTCTGGATTGTTCTGCTGGCGATGTTGTCATTCTGGCTGCTGAGGTCAGAGCGATGATGCGATCAGAAGTCCTGGCCGAAGTGCTGTACCGCGCCTATGCGGAGAGCGCCGATCCGATCAAGGTCACTTCGGTACGAAGCCCATCGTGGTGGCAGATCGGATACGAAGGCCGTACCCGCTGGCGTGCGGTTGCCGACGAAGCCATGAAGTTCTGCGAGGTCAGCGAGAAGGTGTCGTGAAAGATACCGACAACTTCATCAAGTTCGCCCGCACCGTGATCGAAGGGTCTGATGACCCCGAACTGGTTGCCGCCGCAGAAGAAGCTATCGACGCCCTGGTGGGGTGGACGTGACCGGCGCAATCCTGCTGCTCCTGGCATGGGGCTTCACTGCCGGTGTCGGCGTGTGGGCATTTTTCGGAGAGTACTGGCGCACACTGCGCGACCTGGAAAGGGAAGAACATGGATCTGATACTGGAGCGCATCAAGCTACTTCTGACCGGCAAGGCTGAGTGGTGTGACGCTGTCACCGGCCAGGTAGTGGAGCAGGAGAAGATGGATTGGCGCACCCGCTGGGCTATCGCTGGCATCCACTCCCACAACTGGATGTGGGTACGCCAATTCGGCTACCGGGAATGTGGCTGTACGAAGAACCCGATCACCCGGCGGCTGGTCCTCATCAATCCCGAATGTGACCAGCACGGTATCTGTGCCTGCTGCGGAACCTGATGAGCGAACTCCGTAGCCGACTGGTCATGGCTTTGATCGAAGCCCTGAAAGACGACGACCCCAAGCTCATCATCGCTATTGGGGACCAGGAGTTGAAGGTGGCCTGGAAAAATGTCAGACCCTGTCCCTAGATTGGAAGCCGTGAGTAACGAACCCGAAATCCTCGACACCCAACTGACTTTGCACTTTGGAGCTACCCTCGCCGTCAACGGCGGTAGCGGCTTCAATGACTGGATCAAGCCTGCTGCGTCCTACTCCATCAAATGGGGTGGAGTTCCGACCGAAGAGCAGATCCGGCTGGCAACCAAGTTCATTCAGGATGAAGTGCTGTCCCCGATCCTGGGTGAAATCATTGCTACTGCGCAAACCCGCCTGACGGAAGCAAGGAAGAACAGATGAGTGAAATCCGCACTCTTGTCGGGGTTCTCCTGAACAAAGGAGCCAACGTCGAAGACATCCTCAGGGAAGTTGTGTCGTGTGTCTATGAAACTGTGTCTTGTCCTGACTGTTTGTCTGACGTAAAAATCTCTCGCATCGTCACCAACGTAGACGTAGCCAATTATGTCGTTTCGGTTCTGCACGATGAAACCTGCCCGAACCCCGAAGTTGGAGCATGTACCTGTGGTGAGTGCCCAGACTAGACGTATGTTAGCATTCCATTAGTAATAATTCTCTGGGAGGGAGAACCATGACCGATCCGATTGAAACCGGCCTCGCCAAGCTGCGCGACTCTGAAATCGCCAAGCTCATCGCAGAAGCCAAGCCTGAAGTACCCACCGCCGACGTTGAGAAAACCACGGTGGCGTCCCGCAAGCTCCAGATGCGCCAATCCCTAGAGGGGTACGACGTTGAGCGGCTGCTGGAAATGCAACAGACTATGACTCAGTTCATCGACTTGGTCACCCAAACATCCCTGATGATTGAGGACGACTCCCCGGTGCTGGACGGTGAGCGGGCCAAGGATCTGATGTCACGCTACCTGGAGCAGCGGGAGATAGATGAGTTCATGGGCACCGTGAAGGATCTGATCCGCGAAACGGTGTATGCCCATATGGACGCAGTGCTGGCCGCTGACGGCGCTAAAGATCCGGCCAACACCAACGGAACACTGGAGGTTCCGGAGTTGGGGAAGCGGTTCAGCCGGGAAGGTTCTGGATACAAAGATCCCAGCCTGGATGAAGGGCGCTTGCAGGAGCTTCTGGGCGACCGCTGGGATGAAGTCTGCGATGACATCGACATTCCGGAGCAGGTCATTCCGGCCTACACCGATAAGGTGCTGTCCGTTGAGAAGGCCCTCAAGCTGGGGCGCAAAGATCCTTCCGTCATGGAGGTTCTGCGGGACTGCATCATTCCTGGTGCGCCCAAGACCCCGCGCCTGTGGGTGAGGAACATGAAATGAAAGGTGTACCCAGTGAAGCAGCCCGACCTTATGACCGGGGTGGATCGACACTTCGGCACGACGGAAACGGCTGAGTTTTTAGGGCGCTCCAAACAGTGGATGTATTACTGCGTGCGGCACGGAAAGTTCGCCTACCCGCCGGTCTGGCACGTCCGCAGTACCCACTCCAAAACGTGGCATCAGTGCGCGGACACTCCGTACGAAAAGCTGCGTGGCAAGTTCGTCAGTGTGGATGAGCCGGATCTGGTGCTGTCTACACTCAGCGAGAACGAGCGCGGCATGGATTGGCGAAATCCCGCTGACACTCTGCACTATCGGTACTTCGCAGATCCCATCAAGCCAATGCTGGTCGGACGCCGCCGCCGGTACTCGCTGCCTATCATCCGCGAGATAGCGCTGTCGTGCTACCGGCAGGGAAACTTCAAAGAGGACGAACTTAAAGGCGTGTTGGCGAAGATCATGCTGGCCGAAGTGGAATAGGATTTCGGCGTGCCAATCTACGCCAAGTATCTGCTGGGAGACAGCGAGCTTCAGCGCTTGCTGGTCAAGTTCCCCGAACTTCGCGCCAGCCCTGACGATTACTGCCCGACATGCGAAAAGACCGGCACCTACCTGTGGGAGGGGAAGGATTACGCCTGCGACTGTGCCGACCAGCTTGGGCTGTACAAGAAGTATCTCTCCAGCGGTATCGGTAAGCCGTATCAGCGACTGATGTGGGATGACGTAGACCCCGAACTCGACCCGCAGCTTCAGCCGATCTACAAGTTTCTTGACGATCCGGAGAAGTACCTCAGCCGGGGCATCGGTGTGTACCTGTGGGGGCCTCCTGGTACCGGCAAGACAATGATTGCCACTCTGATCCTCAAGGATCTGATCCGCAAAGGCCACACCGGATTCTCTGCCACCATGGCGGGGATGGTGGAGTACTTCACCGCTGGGTGGGGCGGCAACACCGATGAGAAGGCATGGTTCACCGATAAGTTCCTCAGCAGTCAGGTCTTGGTGCTGGATGAACTACGTCGGGACAACCGGCTGGCAGAATCGACTTTCGACCACATCCTCCGCACCCGTGTCCACGAAGGACGGCCCACCATCATCACAACCAACCTCACTCCCGATGAACTGGAGAGCGGATACGGCTCGTCGGTTCTGTCGCTGATCGTTCAGCAGTCCATCGTGGTCAACCTCGACCGGCAGAACTATCGGGGAAAGGCTCACGACCGGCTGATGCGCGAAATTGAACTAGGTGAGATTAGGCCCATCCGATGAGCCTCGACCGCAGGTTGCTGTTTCATCTTACGGAGTCGAACAACGTCTCCACGGTGTGGGATATGGGCGTGCGTGCTGATGTTTTTGAAGATCCGCTCAGCCGTGCTGCTTACCGATTCATCACCGACTACTGGCTGTCCAGCCAGATGGAGAAGTCTCCTACATCGCTGGTGCTGTCTACAGAGTTTCCCGGCCTGACCCTCGACGGTGATGCCGAAGAGTCGGTGACCTGGCTGGCCGAAAGGCTGCTGCGCCGGTATGCCACCAACCAGCTTCAGGAAATGTTGACCACCGCAGCGGTGACGGCATCAGAAGATCCTGTCGGCACGCTGCGCTCGTTGCAGTCGGCTACCTACACCGCATCAGAGACGGTTACTCCCCGATATATCAGATCTGATATGTCCAACATAGATGAGCGCCGACTGCGGTACGGCCAGCGTGCTGAGCAGCAGGGCCGGGGAATCACACTGGGGATACCAGAACTCGACGCTCACACCGGAGGTCTGTTCCCCGGCGAACTGTGTGCTGTCGGAGCCTTCTCCAAGGTCGGCAAGACCATGTTCCTGCTGAACGCCGCCGTCGCAGCCCGCAGGCAGGGCCACACCCCGATTGTATTCACGCTGGAAATGAGCCGTCGTGAAGTAGAGGACAGGATCGACGCGCTGTTCTCCGGTGTCAGCTACAACAGATTCAGCCATAGCGAACTGACAATGGATGAAGTTCATACCTGGCATGCCGCCCAGGAAGAGCTAGCTGGTATGGGGCCAATCTTTGTGGAGCGCCCCGAACGGGGAGAGCGCACAGTCCCGCTGATGGTGAATCGTGCCCGACAGGCCGGGGCCGACTACATCATTATCGACCAACTCAGCTTCATCGACGGCGAGAAGGAATACCGGGGTGAGCGGGCCATTACCTCTAAGCACTCTGACATTGTTTTCGCACTCAAGGACGAGATAGCCCGCGACAGCCGGGGAGCCATTCCTTGCCTTATGGCGGTGCAATTCAACCGGGATTCATTGAACGAGGTCAGCCTGAAGAGTTTTGCCAATACCTCATCTATAGAGCAGACTGTAGACCTTGCCTTAGGGCTGAGTCGTACGTCCGATATGCGGGCAAACCGACTTATGCGCTTAGATATCCTGGGCGCTCGTCGCAGCGACATTGCTGCGTACCTGCTCCGGTGGGAACTCATCAACGCTAGCCAGATCAGCGTGAGTGAGCAGATTTATGACTGAGAGGATTGGAAGTGTTCGCGGTGGACCTATATAAAGAGGAATACTGGGAAGTCCTTGATCCAGGCAGTGCCAAGATCGTTGCGCACTTCTTCAATGGGGAAATGGCCGAAGAGTATGTCCGCTGGCTCAATGAGTCTGCAAAGTGACCTTCACAGCCGCCTAGACGCTAGAGCGGTACTGGAACATTACGGAGCGCAAAACTGTCGGGATCAAGCTGGCCCTGATGGTACGACCGAAATCATCCACTCCTGCTTGATCGAACGGGTAGAGCCACACCACAACAACGGTGACCAGAACCCCAGCGCCTGTCTGAATGTCGAAAAGAAGCTGTACGTCTGCTACGCCTTAGGGTGGGGCGGCGATCTGCTGCGCCTCATCCAGAAGATGGAGAATGCAGACGGCCTGGGTGATCTGGAACTGGGCGGGATGCTCACCGGGTCGGTCAAGAAGGCCGACGACCTCCGCGCCGAAATCCTGAAGCTGATGGACCGCAGCAGTCCCGATGCCGTAGAGCTTCCAAGCTATTCGGAGGCTATTCTTGCCCCGTGGATGGTAAGCCACCCGTACATGCGTGATGAGCGGGGCATCGGTCAATCTGCCCACGAAGCCCTAAAGCTGGGATACGACCCGAAAATCAATCGGATCGTTTTCCCCCACTTCTTCGACGGCAAGCTGGTCGGCTGGCAGACCCGTGCCATTCCTTCCCGCCCAGGCTGGCCGGGTACTACTGCCCAAATCCCCAAGTACAAGAACACCCCAGGCTTCCCTAAGTCTGAAACCCTCTACGCCTACGACCTAGTTGCCCGAAACCGGAGGGTGGTGGTGGTTGAGTCTCCGATGTCGGTGGCGAAGGCATACAGCTTGGGGATCGGGAACGTCGTGGCGACGTTTGGCGCAAAGGTGACCGACACGCAGATCCAGTTGCTTCGGGACTTCCCCGAAGTCATCGTCTGGTTCGATGATGACCCCGCCGGGAGGGCGGGGGAGCGCAATCTCGTCCAGAGCCTGTACCGGCACACTCAAACATCTGCGGTAGCGCCGGAAGAGGGCCGGGATCTGGGAGACTACGACGATCCCACGGCGGTTCGCTCCACGCTTATGAACTCCATTCCGGCTACCATAATCCTGGCCGACTACGCCCGCGCCGAACGGTACAGGAGTTAAATATGGGACAGACCCGTGTCAGTATCCGGACATTGCCCAGCGGTGAGAAGGTATATCACTACCCACCGACTGAAGAGTTCCCCGAAGGCCGCACAGTCCTCATCAATGATGAGTCGGCTCTCGCCAGCCACCTGGAGTCCCGTAAAGAGTCCAATGAAGAGGCGCTTGGCGACCTTCGCGTCATCACGCAGGCGAAGGTGGAGGCCAAGAAGGTACTAGAAGCTGCCGACCCTGCGGTGCCACCGGAGAAGCGGTTTATCTGACCTACTACTCATCCCGCGACGACTGTCCTGGGATCGGTTACCCCTCCTGCTCGCGGGCGCTGGCACGGATACCACCTAACCTCAATGACCCGAACGGGTATTACACCGAACTGGGCTTGCCGCCGTGGGCGTCCCACGATGAGATCCGGCGGCGAATCAGGAAGCTGCTCAGTATTCATCACCCTGACGGCCCCCAGCCCGATACCGACTTGTTTGTGCGGTACGGCGAAATCGCAGAGGTATTGAACAATCCTGAACTGAAGCTGAAATATGACAGCCTGCCGAAGGGAAAGGCGTGGATCGACTCGCAGGTTCGATCAATGGTGTCGGACGGACTGGCGGTCAGGCTGGAGAAAAAGAAAGAGCAGACCCAGGCTCCGCAGCATTTTGACTGGTTCTCTGTGTCGGCGTGTCGCTACGACTGTTCTGTCGTACAGCGGTGGTACTTTTCCCTAGTGGCAGTTGCTCCCGTGTTTGGCTACACCAAGTCGATACGGGTGCTTCTTCACGATGACGAGCCGCAATGGCTGCCAGGGGCGAATATCATCAAGATCCCCCGATCTTGGGAACCGACTCGCGCTAATGCCTTTGCTCTCTTCGCCGTGACGGTGTCACAAACTACAACCAACTGTGAATAAGAAATGTGGATAAAAACATGGAATCTGGACTGGCAGCACTACAAAAGTCAATCGAAGAGGCGAAGAGCCGACCGGCCCGCCGTGGCGGTGAGAAAACTGAGTTTCAGCCTCGACTGAATTACTTCGGCTGGAAGGACGGCGAGGTCAAGGTTGTCCGGTTCCTGACCGACGACATCAACCAGAGCCTCTACGCCGAATACGTCCTGACCAAGGACGGTAAGTCGCAGAACTTCATCGTGGACCCCGACAACAATCTCGTCGCCAAGTACGGTGGCAAGTCGCGGGAATCCTACATCGACACATCCTCCCCGATGATCGAACCCAAGCTCGTCAAGCGTGCTGCCGGTGTGGCAGTGCTTCGGGAAGAGCGTCCCGGTACCGGCGGCAAGATGGAGATTGTCGATCATCTGTATGAGCGGTCGATTGGTGACACCACCTACCCTTCCCGCTACTTCGGTGTGATCCGTCAGGCGATCAAGAACTTCTGGCCGACCCTGGTGGAGTGTGCAGCACGGTACGGGACCATCTGCGACCGTGACTACGTCATCAAGCGTATCGGCGGCGGTCTGGACACCAGCTACTCCATCCTGCCCTGCGACCCGGTTGACGGCCTACGGACGGTCGAAGAGGTTCAGGCTTTCTACGGATACGGCAAGAACTGGAATGCCGAAGATCCGGAGCGCTTCCTCAACTGCCCTCAGACCATTGCGGAGTGGGTGGACTACTACGGGTCGGAGGATCGAATCAAGCACTGGCTGGGAGTCGATGACGCTGTCTCCGCGAGCTTTGACCCGGTGCAGTCCTTCTCTGCTGCACGCAGCGACGAAGCTCAAGCCGCACCCACGCCGTCTGGTACGGATTTCGCCAGCCTGCGTGAGCGCCTAATCCCGCACGCACAGTAGGTGGTGACGTGGCCGGGTCAATGGATGATAACCCTCCTGTCATTTTGTTCTCTGATGACTACGAGTTCTGCGTAGTCGCATACCCTGGACGAGGGTTCGCCTGCTATCGGTCTTTGAAGAAGGACATCGACAAGCAGCATCTGGTGACCCGGCTACGTTCCATCGCTGACGATATTGAGTCATGCATAGATGAAGATTCGTGACACAGGTAAACCTTCACTGCCACAGTGAACACTCTTTCCTCGACGGATTTGCGTCGGTCACCGATATAGCCCGCCGGGTGCGCGAAGTCGGATCTGATGCCGTCGCCCTGACCGACCATAACGAGGTCAACGGTCACTACTCCTTTCAGAAGGCGTGCAGGGCAGAGGGCGTGCATCCCATTCTGGGGATCGAAGCCGACTGGGTGACAGACATTGCCTGGACGCGGGAAAACCTGAAGTACCCCTCCAACCGGAGCCATATCTGTCTGCTGGCAGCCGACAACACTGGGCTGGAGAACTTGTGGGCGCTGTCCTCCATCGCCTACACCGACCAATACCGCTACCACAAGCCGCTTCTAGACCCCGATCTGATGCGCCGGTATTCCGGTGGGATCTACGCTTCGGACGGCTGCATGATTACCCAGTTCTCCCGGTACGTTGAGGCCGGTGATGACGTAGGGGCGCGTCAGCAGCTAGGGACGCTGTTGGATATCTACCGTGACCGCTTCTATATGGAGCTTCACACCTGGCAGTTCATCGACGCCGACACCGATGAGAAGCGCCGCCTCAATGAACTGATGACTCAGATCAACCAGGCCAAGGTGCGATTCGCTTCGGAACTGGGTGTGCCGTTAGTCGTGGTCAATGATTCTCACCACGCTGCACCCCAGGACTGGGAAAACAAAGAACTGGTCTGGAACTTCAACACCCGCAAAAACCCCGACCAGTCCAATGACGACTACGGTCAGAAGGCCGACCATCTGATGGGGGCCGAAGAGGTCTACAAGTGGATGGGGCGTCACGGCATTGCTGCTGACGTAGTCGATGAGGCGATCAAGAACGCCGCTGCTATCGCCCACTCTTGCACCGCCGAAATCCTTCCTACGCTGACGATGCCCCGGCTATCGGCGTCGGAGGCTGATGACGTACGAATGCTCATCGACCTGTGCGAGCAAGGGTTCCGGCAGAAGGTTCACAGCGACCATTCGGTCTATTACGAGCGCATGGAGGAAGAGCTTCGGCTCATCGTGGACAAGCGCTTCTCCGGTTACTTCCTGGTGGTGCGGGATTACGTCAACGCCGCCAAGACGGGGACATGGAGCCAGTACGTCTCCAGCGGTGATAAGCGCCCGATGCTCGTCGGCCCAGGACGTGGCTCTGCCGGTGGCTCCTTGGTTGCCTACCTGCTGGGGATTACGACCATCGACCCCATCCGCTACGGCCTGCTATTCAGTCGGTTCCTCAGTGCTGGCCGCAAGGGCTTCCCCGACATCGACTGCGACTTCCCGCAGAGCCTACGCCCAGGACTCAAGGAATATCTCGCAGTCCGTTACGGCCAGGATCACGTCTGCGCTATCGGAACCCTCACTCGCAGCCAGCCGAAGGCGATCCTCAAAGATCTGGGGCGGGCCATGAACATCCCCATGAGCGATCTGATCGCTATGTCCAAGATCATTGAAGGTGTTAAGTCCATTGAGTCTGACGACGGTGATGAGGATGCCTCCTGGGGCGAAGTGGTGGAGCGCAAAGGTGGTGCGTTGTCCACATGGGCCAAACGCTATCCCGAACTGTTCGACAAGATCAATGAAATGTCGGGAATCATTCGGCAGGCAGGCGTTCATCCTTCAGGAATCGTGGTCAGCAACAAGCCGCTGTTGGGGTCGGTACCCACCAGGCTGAAGAATAACACCATCGCTACCCAGTTCGACATGAATGAAGTGGAAGAGCTAGGTGCGATCAAGCTCGACCTGTTGGGGCTGCGTCACCTTGACACCCTGATGACCGTGCGGGATCTGGTGCATGAACGCCACGGTATCTGGCTGGACTATGTCGGAGCCGGTACCGGACAACCCTTCGGACCTGAACAGTTCTCCGACCCCGCTATCTGGGATCAGATCGACAAGGGCCAGACGGCGGGCATCTTCCAGCTTGAGACTCCTGAACTGACCCGGCTGTCGATAGAAATGAGGCCGCGCACCGAAGTGGATGTGGCAGCCCTGCTGTCTATCGTCCGACCCGGCGTCAAGGATGCCAAGCTCGACAAGGTCTATCTTCGCCGCCGTCAGGGAATTGACCCGGTCAGCTATGAGCATCCAGCCATGAAGGACATCACGTCGGAGACGTGCGGGATCTTGGTTTATCAGGAGCAGATGATGCAGGCTGCTCGCACTCTTGCTGGCTTTACTGCCGACGAGGCCGATGACCTCCGCAAGATGCTGGGCAAGAAGAAGATGGACGAGCTTGTCACCTGGGAAGGGAAGTTCATCACCGGCTGCCTGGACAATCCTGCATTTCGCAACCACTTCAGCAATGAGAGTTCAGCCCGCCAGGTCATCAGTCATATCTGGGCTTCAATCAGTGCCGCCGGTCGATACTCGTTCAATAAGTCTCACGCGGTCGGCTATGCCATTATCTCCTGCTGGGAAATCTGGACAAAGCACTACTACCCGCAGGAGTACATCGTCGCACTCATGGCGACCGATTCCGACAACATCAACAGATATCTGCGGGAAGCCCGCCGCCGGGGGATCAAAGTTCAGCCTCCGGATATCAACTTGTCGGGCCGGAAGTTCACGCTGGGTAATAACGCGATCCGTTATGGTCTGGACACCATCCGTGGCGTGGGCAACTCCGCTGTAAACGATATCTTGACACGCCGACCCTTCGCCAGCTTCGATGACTTCCTGCATCGTCTGGACTCCCGCTCTTGCGGTAAGACTCAGGTGGAAGCCCTCATCAAGATCGGGGCCTTCGACTCTCTGAAGATCCAGACTTCCGACTCTATCGACATATACGGCGATAGAGCCGCCCTGATGACGGCTTACCACGACAGCCGGATTCTCGACAAGGTGTCCCCAGCCAAGCTGGCGAAGATGGATGAGCAGGCTCGCCGGGACCACGTCGCGGCATGGCGGGAAAAGAACGCCGACAAGCCGTCGTACATCAAAGAGTTCACCGTCCCCGACTTCACCGACGACTCCGTGGTGTACCAGATCGAACAGGAGCTTGTCGGCAACTACGTCACCATCGACCCGATGATGAGATACGTCAACGCCTTGGAGTCTGTCGGTGCGCTACGCAGCCCGCTGGAGATAGAGGACGTTGAACCCGGTGCTGAGTTCACTGTGGGCGGTCAGGTTACGAAGCTGCGTGTCCACACTATCCAGAAGGCCGGTCGGTACAAAGGCAAAACCATGGCGTTCATCACGGTGAACTGGAATGACGAAGAGTTTGAGGTCACCGCGTTCCCCGACACCTGGGCCAGCACCAAGCTGCTGATTACCGAAGGTGCCCCGGTGGCCTGTACGGCTGTCCGCGACGAGCGTGGTTCTCGACTGAAGAGTGTAGAGCGTCTGGATATTTTGTTTAACGAAGTAAGGAGCGGTACATGACAGCAACAGCCAAGCTGACCAAGCTGGTCAGCGACTTGAAGTCGCAGTTTGGCGACGACTCCGTGATGTTCGCCAATGAAATCCCGCTGGAGCCACCAATCTCTTCCGGATCTTTGGCGCTGGACTTCGCTATCGGTCACGGGGGCTTTCCTTCTGACCGGGTGATCGAACTGGCCGGGGAGGAAGGGTGCGGCAAGACCACCCTGAGCTTGCTGGCAGCTACCCGCTTCCTCGACGCCCAACCTGAGCGTGGTGCGCTCATCATGGATTTGGAACACAAGCTCTCGCAGGATTGGGTGCGAACCCTCGTCGGTGATGACCGCATGGAGCGACTGATCTATGTCCAGCCCGACCACATCGAACAGGCGACCAACATTTTCCGGCAGGCAGTTACGTCAGGCCAAGTGTGCATCGCCGTCCTCGACAGCATCGGTGGGGCACCGACGATCCGGCGTAATGACAATGCTGAAGTCGCCTCTTACGGCGGTAACAGCCTGGGCGTCGGGGAGTTCGCCCGCACCGCCGCAGCGCTGAGTTCTAAATACCGCTGCCTGACTATCGGCATCAACCAGACCCGTGCTGACATGGAGGGCTATCACCGGATGAACACGCCGGGTGGCAAGGCGTGGAAGCATGCCGTCATCCTTCGCATCCAACTGAAGCGCTCGACGCGGGAGACGGTGGAGCTAACCCTCAATGGCGAAAAGATCACGGTCGGCCATGCTGTCTACGCCAAGGTGGTCAAAAACCAACTCAACGCTCCCGGCAGGACGGCGATGTGGTGGTTTTACAACGTCCCGACTGAGGACTTCGGCTTCGGCGTGGACACGCTGGATGAGATTGTTCGCCTGGGCATTCTCACCAAGGTCATCAGCCAGTCCGGTGGCTGGTACACCCACCCGGCGCTCCCTGCCGACAAGAAGGGGGACAACAAAGTCAATGGCTTGACTTCACTGAAGAAGCTGATTTACGCCGACGAAGTACTGAAGCAGACGCTGGTGTCGGAGATTTTGACCCGCCTGGAGGACCATGCCAGTGAGGTCGCTCCTATCTCCGACCCCGAAGATCCTATCGAAGAGGCTATGGCGTGAAGGGCTGGCAGGAGCATGAGTCGTATATCCAGCGGATGCTAGGGCTGGACTCGACCATAGCTTCCGGCGCGAAGTTCCACGACCCCGGCGATGCCGTCGATCACCGCCACCCCAGCGAGTCCGACTTCCGCATTCTGGCCGACGCTAAATACACGGAAAAAGCCTCTTACAGCGTCAACCTCAAGTTTTTGCGTCAGATGACAGATAAAGCGGTCGAACTAGGGAAGCGCTTCATTCTCCCGATTCGGCTGTGGCCCAATACGGAGCAGCTTCCCCACGATTATGTCGTAGTCAGCCTGGATGATTTCGCTGAGTTGTTGGAAAAGTCCCGTGCGTGGGACGACCTAGTCGGAAAGCAGGGCATATCCACATGACCTACAACGCTATTCTGCGCAGCCTTGCCAATCGGGAAGTCATCATTCCCTACCTGGAGAACGCCATACTCTCCCAGGAGTGGCCGGATCAGTACACCATCACCATCGACTCCGGTCCTTACTACGGCGCTGGTGACGGCTATTTTCACCCCTCCACACACCCGCTGATGGGTGAGCGCGAGTTGTACTACCTGTTCCACCCCGACCACAAAGATCAGATCGTGCATGAGCGCCCCAGCCTCAAGCGTGAAATGACCTTGGCAATGGGTAGCGCTTTACACGGGATCTTGCAGGCTCAGTTTATAATGACCGGCCTGGTCAAGCCTGAGAATATCGAAGTGGAATACGTCAATGCCGACCACCATGTCAGGGGCCGGATTGACTTCATCGTGGATCATCCGGACGGGCGCATCATCCCGGTCGAAATGAAGACCATGACGAACTACAAGTTCTCCAAGCAGGCTGAAATCAAGCCGGAATGGGATGCCCAGCTTTCGCTCGCCCTGGATGCCTGCGGCCAGGACACCGGCATCTTGCTCCTACTGGAGTCGGGCTTCCCTTATGGCATCAAGGAGTTCATCGTCCCCCGCAACGATGCCCTGCTCAGCGAGATATATGCCAAGTTCGCCAGGGTGCGGGAGGCTATCGCCCTCGACCGGCCACCGCTGCACTGCTGCGCAAAAGACTCCCCGCAGATGACCTCCTGTCCTGCTCGCTTCGCCTGCTGGCTTCAAGAAGATGAAAGGCTGTAAGGACTGCGAAGCGGAAGGGATCACTACTGGCCGACCCGCTCCGCATCCTGGCCCCCGCTGCGCTTCGCACCACCGCGAGGTAAAGAAACAGCGAAAAGCTCGCGCTCACTCCCGCCGGATCGACACCTTCTACGGCATCACGACTGAGCAGTACCAGATGATGTACCAGTACCAAGGCGGCAGGTGTGCGATCTGCCAGAAAGCCACAGGGGCTACCCGAAACTTGGCGGTTGACCACGACCACTCCTGCACCAAAGGTCACCCTCCTGATCGTGGCTGCCAGCACTGTGTGCGTGGCCTGCTGTGTTCTGTCTGCAACAGAGTGGTCATTGGCCGGTACACCGTGGACGGCTTAAAACGAGCTATCGACTATCTGAACGATCCCCCGGCGCGGCGTGTCTTAAACAGGGTCCGGTAATCACACCCGTGTTATTCTTCACCACGCGGCTATTTCTGTTCCCGAACGGGAGAGGGAGTGTATGGGGAATAATCCCCACAGCGACTTGGCAGAGGATATTTCCGCTTCGCTGGTAAGTGAGAATACTTCCCTGGTTGAGGGGAATAGTCTTGATGTCGATATTGTTGGCGACGAGCGCAACGGCCTTTTTACCAAGATTAGCTTTAACTGGCGTCCGGAGGATAGGGCGATCCTTGATCGGATCAAGGGTGCCGCCAATTCACTGGTGGAGGAAACCTTCGGGGATGCCATAGCCGCCATTGACAGGTTCTACGAGCAGCTACGAGTTCCCGAAACCGTTAATCACAGTGGTAGCGACATTGTTTGTCGTGACGCCGAAGGCCGGATGGTTTGGAAGCGTAACGAGCAGGGCCGGATCATTGAGCGCTGGGACCAACTCACCGGCCAGGACATCGAAATGACCATTGCCGACCTTCTCAGACTCAAGCTGTTCATCGCCCCCGAAGTCAACCGGCTGCTCAACGAGGCCATATACGCCAAGCACGTCGCCGCTGACGCTTATGACGATGCCTGGGGGACTGTTGTCCAAGGCACTCAGGGTGATCGCACTGCCAAAGCCAACCGGGCCAGCAAGGTGGACCGCTATCACGCCCATTTCCGCTACGTCCTGTACTCCACCGCCAATGCCCTCCTTCGGGAAATCGCTATCTTTATCAGTCGGCTGTCTGACATCCGCGAATGGCAAGTACGGAGCCAGGTGCGTTGATATGGCTCGCCGTCTCCCCGAAGATCCCGTCAAGCGCCGATTACAGCAGTTCAAGCGGCTTTACCAGCATATGGAGCATTGGCGCGTGCTGATTGAGTCGGGCGACATGAACCACATCATCACGGTTCCGGAGACGGGTGAGGAAATCTACCTGCTGGATCTGATGGTCGGCATTGAAAGCCTGCCGCCCCGCCAGCGGGAAGCCTTTGAATTGATCTGTCTGCTGGGGTACACCGAAACGGATGCGACCCGCAAGATGCTGCCGCACTCCAAGTGGTCTACCCCGATCCAGCAGTATGCCGACACTGCCCTGGCACGCATGGTCGCTGCGTACGACGCATCGCAAGACGGTACCTACATCAAAACTGTGTACATAAAGAAAGGGAGCAAGCCTGTCGAGGGGCTTACCGACAACCCCTCTGGAGGAAAAAATGCAACCCGAAAACCCCGACACCGAACCGAAGATGCTACCGCTTCTGAGCGGGACTAACTACTCTATTGAAGATGAAGCTGATCGTCTCCTGGCCGCAGGTCGGCGGGGGACAACCCGATACTCCGACAAAACGGACTACCTGTCTCCTGAGCAACTTGCCTTCCGAAAGAGCAAGGAAGTGATGAATCATCATGGGGTACCGGATAGCCGACTGTTCTGCGGAATGTACCGGCGGGCATACAACCCTGAAGCCGGTCAGCGGCCCCGTCACCTTCGGAGTCACGACGAGTAGGTGCTATGACTGATCTAAACGAAGCGGTCGCTGCTCAACTGGAAGATCTGCGTGAGCGCGGCGAACTTGAAGTTCGACCAGAGCCTCGCTGCCGGGTGTGCAGGGACGAAGAGATCCGCACCATGGTTAACAAGCTGCTGGCCCACGGCATGACGCTGCGAGATATCAACGATATCATCGCCCCGATGAACCGCAAGAGGGGCCGGGAGCGGATAAATCTGAACAACCTGCGGGAGCATCGTAAGCGTCACTTTGACGTGCAGTCCCCGGCCAACTCTGTATATCGCACGATCATTGAGCAGCGAGCTAAAGAGCTAAACCTTGACTATGAGCAAGGGATCGGAACTGCGATCACTCACCTGGCTTACCTGGACACAATGATCGCCAAGGGGTATCAGAACCTCATCAGCGAAGAGACGGTAGTCACCTACCGTGACGGCCTGGACGCCTCCACGAAGAAGAATGAACTGGTCCGTCAGGAAGCTGGTGCTGTCGAACAGGCCCGCATCATGGCCGAAATGGACCGGGTCATCGCCGTGGTGAAAGAGGTTTGTACACCCGAACAGTTGGCAATCATGGGGTCGCGCCTTAATGGAGCATCACCTATGCCTGTCCCGGTAGTGTCTCGCCGCCAAATGCCTGAAGATGAAGAAGCCTACGACCCCAGCGAGGACGACCATGACGACTTTGATGACTGATGGTTAGCTCTCCGCTAGGGCTTACGCCGTCCAACTCCGTTGATGTCCCAGGCATCAGCGTGGCTACCGCGCTGCCCAGCGCTGACGACAACCGCGCTGGATCTATCTACAACGCCAAGTTCGCTGCCTGCGCCCCGATTTACTCCACCCCGATCAGCGAGTCCGAATATCTGGTGATGTTCTCCCGGCGCTGGTTAAATGCTTCGATATCCCCGACTCAGACCGGCTACTACACCGCCTACACTATCAACAACACCCCCGGCTGGATGATTGTCAACGGACCATCTGGCGTCCGCAGTGTCGTAGATGCCAGCCTTGACATTCCGATGCAAACGGCACACGACTCTGCCGTCCTCAACGCAGCCTGCGCCAGCCCTCCATTCAACCTTTACCTTCTGAACACCGTGACCTACGGGACAACAGTGTCGGCGGTGCTTCAGCACATTTTGTACAACCCGGCGATCAAGACGATCACCATACTCAGCGAGGAAACCATCCCCGATGCTCACCTGGCTGGCCCTCCGGTGGCGCTGGTGTACAACTTGCCGGGTATCAACAACCTGATCCTCACCCCAGATGTCACCGCGAAGATCTTCACCGGCCAGGTCACTACCTGGAATCACTCCAGCATCGCTGCCATTAACCCAGGAATCACCCTGCCTTCGACGGCGATCAAGCCGATCTACCGAAGCGACTCCAACTCCACGACTGCTATTTTTCAGTCGTACCTGGATGCCAACAGCACCTACTGGACAAAGGCTTCGGGCACCGGATTTGCCGGGGGAGTCGGCACCGGGGTCAACAGTGCGCTGGGCGTTGTCACTGAAGTTGAGGACACCGAAGGCGCTATCACCTATGCCGAAAAGCCGCTGGCCGCTCAGTCATCGTCGCCTTCGGCTCGCTTCGGTGCAATCACGATCCGCTTCGACAGAGGGCTGTATCTGCAAGGCCAGTATCTGTACATCTTCGGTGCGTCGGCGGCGGGGAAGGTGTGTATGGCCCGAAAGATGTGGGGGCGAATCGGTATCTCCAGCACCGACTGGGAATACTCGACCGGCGTGGGCTGGGATACCGACACCACAGAGGTCCAGCAGGAAACCACCACTACCGGCATGCTGACATCTGTCGGCCCGATCAGCGCCTTCTCGTTTGAGCAGAATCGCATCCGGATTGCCACTGTTACCGCCACCGGGAACAACCGCTATGCCCAGGTGTACTCCCGCGCCAATACGCTGGACTGGAGGCCCACCGGCACACCGACGCTCCTGGGGTCGGTGTCAGACGGCTCCTATCAGAATGGCACCTTGCAGTTCCATCCTCAGCTTCGGGCAGTGGAATCCTTAGTGGAAACGCCCGAATCATCTGCGGCTATCCCGTACTGCTACACAAAGAAGATCTTCGGAAGCGGCACGTCAGCACTCAAAGTTTTTTGGGGCGCGTGGCAGATTTCCCGACTTTATTGAGTTTCAGTGCTAAAGTCGGTATCACTGCCCAACCAAACTGTGGAAGTGAGAAACCGTGAAGATCGCTGAGTTCGACCAGATTCTGTCCAACCGTAAAGATGAGCGGATTGTCACCCGGCTGGGTGATATGACCATCGCTGACGATGCTTCTGTCCTCCAGCTAGGCTCCGATGTGTTCGCCATGGATGATGCCGTCGAGCGCAACCTGGCTTCCTACCTCAAGATCCCTTCGTCCTACCTCGCTGCCTGCCCCCCAGACTTCAAGGCTACGACCTTGCAGTTCTGGCAGCGCGAGCATGCCGACGCCGAAACGGTGATGGAATTGACGGACGGTCACATCGTGGCTATCCACAGCCCTGACAATCTGATGATTCCGATGCGCGAAGTCGTGAGAGTAGCCGAACGGGTGTTCGATCCCGAAGCAGAGATTCGGTACCACTACATGGATGAGAACCGGCTTCATTTGGACGTGACCACTCCGCAGCACGCTGTAGACGTTCAGTCTCCGGTGTACCGGCAGGTCGGTGATATCACCCAGGCTGGCCTGCGCTTCCTGGCCTACCCCAATCAGACCAAAGCTCCCAGCGTGGGTGCCTATATGGAGCGCCTGGTTTGTACCAACGGGATGACCACAACGGAGCGTGCCGGGGCTATCAGCCTCCAGGGTCGCACGGTGGAAGAGGTCATTGACGAAATGGAAGCTGCTGCCCGCCGGATGATGGGCACTTTGGATGACCGGCTGGCCCGCTACGCCTCTACGGCTCAGCAGCCCATCCCCGGCAACCGGCAGGCATTCGCTCATCAGCTTGCCCGCGAGGCCAACCTGACCCGGTCGGTGCTGGATGCAGTGATGGAGTTGGTGAATCAGCTTCCCGACAATGCCACGCTGTACGACATGAATCAGGCGTTCACCAGCGTTGCCAACACCGACGTGAACTATGCCACCCGCACCCGGCTCCAGACCCTTGGAGGCTACATGGCCTTTGAGCCGGATCGCATTGTGGCTCGCTGCACCACCTGCCAGCACCCTCTGGATATCTGATTCATTCGGCTGGGGCGGCAGCCGCTCTCCGAAAGCGATTCCGGATAGCGAGTAGGAAGTTAAGCCACGTCATTCCCGACGTATTCGGGAGCGTTGGTCCCGCCCTCAATCTTTTTCTGCGGTATAGTTCTACCGACAGGAGGCCGGTGGGTGGCCTTTAACGCCACAACCCGGCGTTTTCTCCTTCCCAAGCCCACCGGCCTCCCTTTTCGCCTGAAGGAGCGACATGGACCTGCAAATCCCTGGCCTGGGTGGCGAAGGTGTCAAGGATCTTTACGACAGCGAGCGTGCTGCGATTACGCAGATCCGCGACGACATGGTCAAGAAGCACTCCTTCCGTGGGGTCACCACGGTCAAGGAAGAGGACGAGGTCAAGCGCCGGTTCACCAATGAAGTCCGTGATCGTTGCCAGGATGTCGGTTTCATCATTGAGGTTGAGTGGAACTGGGAGTCCGAAGAGAAGGATGAGGACGGCATCCCGCTGCACTACTCTCCATGTGCCTCAGGCGTACCGGAGGACATGAACCTGTACTGGCTACCACGGGTGATATTCATTGGCCGCACCGACAAGCTGGGCGAGTTCGACCACGACCGACAAAAGCATGAGGTCAGGTCAGGGTTACTGGACGGTAAGGTGGGTGTCATCGACCCCAACACCGGCAAACTTAGTGAAGATCCTAAGAAGAAGAACATCTACTGAACTCCTGTCGCAACTGTCTAAACTTGTCACACTGCGACCTGTAAGTTGCATCACTCCTGAGCGAAAAGGGTAGGAGAACTCTTCCTCAGGAGGGTCGGTGCAGACATATTGGGCAGCCGGGGCCATTGTGGCATCCTCGCTGGTTAGCTTTTCTGTGATGCGCTCCCTTCTATGCCGTATTGGCAAGGGGGCAAGATATGACCGCCCCTGAAGAGGTCTTTTTGGGGGAGAGTCCTCCACTGCCTCCCTCCTTTATTGACGATCTGCGCCGCCAGGTATCAGACCGTCTGTGGAGCGCTGCCGCAAATGCTGCCGCCAATCTCTTTGAGGCTTGGCGCAGAGGCTGACCTAAGAGAAGGGTCACTATGTCCCTGTCCGACCGACTGAATACCGCCCCGAAGAGGCGTCCGAACCGTGGCTGCGAAACCTGCCATTGGTACTCCGAACTGCCCGACGCCGACAAGAAGGCGTTCGACGGCTGGCTCTCCAACGGATGGAGCTTGCGTCAGCTTCACACCATCTGCTCGACCGACCCCGAAAACCCGCTGACCATCAGCATGACGGCACTGAAGAATCACGTTCACGACTGTCTGGGTAGCGACAAGTGAGCCTAGCCGACCGTATGGCGAACGAGACTCCTGATGACGATTCCCAGGATTTTTCCGCTCGCACAGAGTTCGACGGGGCGTCGGGGTTCATTCAGACCGGCGGGGAGAGGGATGACTTTGACCCATCAGACCAGGATGGAATCCTGCGTAAGTTTGGTTATGACCCGGCCCAGATTGCCATTGTCGGCTCCCCCAGAATCAGCAAGTGGGAGCAGCGCAGCCGCAACCGGGAAACCAACGAGTGGGAAACCGTCTGGCTGACGGCCTACAAGTTCGCTATCGCCAACAAAGGCTTCGATGTAGACCTCCCGGCGCTCTACAACGAAGTGCGCAAGACCAAGTACAAGCCGGTCGATCACGACGGTGCCGAAGCCACCATCGTGGTCTGCTGGGCCGACATCCAGACCGGCAAGGTCGATCATCTAGGTGGCCTGGAGGAAATGCTCCACCGGCTGGAGCAGAAGCGCACCAACCTCACCGCCTACCTCAAGACCCAGAAGTTCGACCACATCGTCGTGGCCGATGTTGGAGATATCATCGAAGGCTTCTCCAACTTCCCGGCTCAGCACCGTACGAACTGTCTGAGCTTGATGGATCAGGTCGATGTCGCCGCGACGGAGTTCTGGAAGACCATCCGGCTGTGCGCCCAGTACGCTCCTGTCGATGTGCTGAGCATCCCGTCTAATCACTGCGCCTGGAGGCGCGAAGGCAAGAACGCCGGGAAGCCGACCGATGACTGGGGCTTGCATATCAACAAGCGCCTGGAGCGACTGAATGAGGAAACTCAGCTTCCCGTCACCTTCTATCGGCCACCGGACTGGATGGAAACCCTTCAATTCGACATCAGGGGCACTGTGTTGGGGCTGGCCCACGGGCACCAAGTCAACAGCCCTGCCCAGATCCCGAACTGGTGGTCGAAGATGAGTCACCACGGTATCCTCAATGCCGACGTCTTGGTCACCGGACACTTCCACTTCTTCAAGGTGGAGCCGTCAGGTCGGACTGCCAGTGGCCGCAGCAAGTGGCATATTCAGGCCCCTACCCTCGACAACGGGAGCGCCTGGGTGCTGAACAAGCAGGGTGAGGACGGCGATCCTGGCTTGTGTGTCTTTCGCATCGACCAGGACGGATTCGACCTCACGGGAATCAAAGTGCTATGACCGGAGATCCGTTGCGTGACGCTATTCAGCGGCTCCTGTTGGATGCTGCTGGGGATGGGTGGTCGGCTACTCAGTACGTCATTGTCATGGGTTTGGAGCGGATCAACTCAGACGGCAACCTGGAAACCATCGCATGGCACTGGTCGCCCCAAGGCCAGCCTGACTGGCAGACCGCAGGGCTGCTCGACCACGCACTCGACGTGATTCGCCACGCCGAAGAGGATGACTTTGACTAGATGCGTACCTCCGACCGCGCCTGGATCATTCTCGCAGCCTCCATCGTCACCTACGAGGTCATTGCGCAGCCCGATGAGCTTCTGAGCGAGGCGGTAGATAGGTACCTCGACTCTCGACCCTGGCTGACCCGAATCATCGTTGCCGTGGTGTCTGCACACCTGCTCAACTTCATCCCGTCTCGACTCGACCCGCTGCATTTAATTGCCCAGCATTTCACCAAGTAGCTGCAATCATGTTCGTAGTGAAATCTGTTGTGTCACTGTGTCAAGTCTTTTCTGAAACTTTTTTTGACCTGGGATGACGATGTTGGCTAACCGTGTTTTTGCCCTTCACCAGCCGTTTTTGGAAACCTCGCTAACTATAATTAAAGGTGAGGCCCCATGACGGAGGGCTTGGTGGAAGGAGAATCCATGAAGAAGCATCCGCGCTGCGCCTGCGGGAAACTACTCCAGGGACGCCAGCGCATCCAGTGCGCAGAATGCTCGCTCAAGAGCAACCCCGGCTCAAGTCAGTGTGCCCACTGCTTCCGGTGGTACATGAGCCACGGCGGTTCGTCGTACAAGACTGAGATACTGTTGCACGCCACCGGCAAGTGCCGAAAGGCAGAAGAAGAGGCGTCATAACACGCCGGGTGTCTATGCCTGCGATACAAACCACATCGTTGTAATATGAAATCACTCTTGGCCGCATGGGAAGGGAGGCGGGTGTCCGACATCATCGACACCATCGACGCCCTTGTCGCTGAACAACTGGCAGAGGGTGAGCAGCAGTGTGGAACAGATCCCCTAATCTGCCCGCACTGTGATAGGGACTGGCACGGGTTTCCGCTGACCGAACAGATTGCCGATATGCATAGCTCCGGTCTGTTCGATGAGGATTACAAGGTCGCTGGAGACGACTCTCCCGTGCTATGTCCCGGCTCAATAGCCTACGGTCCTGCCCGACCGGAAGCGCTTCGGCACCGCCCGCATTGGGTATCCACCATTGAGATTCCCCCCGGCTGGTACAGCGCTATGGGTGGGGACGGTGGTTCCGGTCATCGCATGTACACCTTCGTCATCGACCTCGACCCCGAAGGTCCACCCTGCTGCCGTGACTAGCTATTCCGAAAAGAAGCGTTCCTCTACTGCGTGCCGCTGGCCCTCCTGCCCCGAAGTCGGCACCACTTTGGCACTCGACCCTCGTAGTTCTCCCCAGTGGTTCTGCTCAGACCATGCCGCAGTCCTGAAGGCCGGGAAAAGGTGATAATCCCCGCTATCGGTGTCGGTGTCACCACGCTGAATCGTCGCCCCACCCTGGAGAAAACAATCGAACACCTGTGCAGGTTCACCCCGAACGGTGTCCCCATCATGGTGGTCGATGACGGCTCTGAGATTCCGTATGCCAAAGCTGACCACCGTAATGACACCCCTCAGGGGATCGCCAATGCGAAGAACCATTGTTTGCGGCTGCTCATGGCTTACCGGCCCGAAGTCGAACACATCTTCCTGTTCGATGATGACTGCCACCCGCTGGTCTACGGATGGTGGCGGCAATTCATCGAAGCGGGTGAGCATCACTTGGGCTACCTCCACAAGAACATGAATCCCGACGCCCACGTTGAGGTCTACAACGATGGGAAGATCTTCGCTATGAACCGGGGCACCGGGTGCATGCTGTACTACAGCCGGGAAGCCATTGAGACGGTCGGCGGGTTCCGTCCCGACTATGGCCGCTGGGGCTTTGAGCATGATGACCTGAGTCACCGCATTATGAATGCCGGTCTGACCCGATTCCCCTACCAGGGCGTGGTCGGCCAGTGGGGGATCTGGAATCAGGATGAGTTCCGACACGGCGAGTCATCAATTGCAGAGGTTGAGCGCGATCCTTTGCGATACTCAAACAAAGAGATTTTTGAGAAGTACAGGTGGGACAGCGGATATGTCCCCTACGAGTAGGAGCCGGGAATGACCGATCCAATCAGCGTCACCATCTGCATGCCCTGGCGTCCCCAGCCAGATCGCATCGCCGCCTACGAGCGGTGCCGGAAGTGGTGGGAATCCCGTCGCTTCACCGTAGTCACCGGAGACTCCAGCCGGGTTGCTCCGTTCGTCTGCAATGAAGCGCGAAATAATGCAGCCCGTCAGGCAGACACCGATATCCTGGTCATCACCGACGCTGACACCCTGCCGGAAAACCAGCACCAAGTCATCAAAGCAATCTCCATGGTCGATAAGGGTGAGGCCGATATTGTCTACCCTTTCACCATCTACCGCTACATCCCCCCGGCGTGGACTGACAACCCGACCGAAGAGCTACACAAAGCCCCCATCCTGGGCGAAACCTTCAACTCCCCCGGCGGGATGATCGTGGTTAACCGCGAAGCCTTCTGGTCGATCAACGGGTTCGATGAGCGCTTCATCCCCGGTGCATCCGGCTTCGATGACACCAGCTTTATGTTGGCGGCGCAAACACTGCTCAATACTCAGCGCATCATGGGGACGGTATATTCGTTCGACCACCCCGAATCCGTAGTCCGCGATTATGGCGAGGACAACCCGAACATCAGCCGGTACAAGCTGTACGAGTATGCCAATCTCAACCCGAAGCTGATGAACGAACTCGTTAAAAGGTGAGGAAGTACAACGTGAACATCACTGGACCTGCCCAGGTCAATACCGACGACATCACTCCCCCTCCGATAGCGGTAGAGCATCAGGAGCCGCGAAGCCGGGTATTCACTGCACTCGACCACTACAACGCTGCCGCCGAAGCATTACAGCAGATCAGTCTGCACCATGAAGATCCTGACTTCGGGATCGCAGATGCCACCATCCTGGTACAGATCGCTCAGACACACGGTCTACTGGGAAAGCTGAAGTTAAGTCTGGATCAGCACAGATAGTGCTAGTGTAGGGACAGGGTTGATGCTACCTGGGAAGGAAACTAGACGGGCATGACTACATGGGAAGACAGAGCTTTCCAAATCGTTGCCGATGACGCTGTACGCACCGCCAGGATCTACCAGGCGATTCAGTATCTCTCAGTAGAAATTGCCAATGAAGTACTAGCGACGGGACAAAAAGAGAATGAGTAAATTGCAGAATATGCAGGATCAGACATCAGTGTTGACGTTTCGGAGGCTGACACCATCGGAATATCAGCAGATCCGGCGGCATAATGACGCGGTTCAAACCATTGCAGAGCAGTGCGCAATTCGTGACCCCCAACTGACCGACCTCGCATGGGCTGAACATATGGCCGACATCCTGTTCCCATTGAAGGTCAAGCTCGACTGATGAGCAGTCCATCATTCCAGCCGGGAAGCCAGAAACAGTGAGCGGGAAACACCGGGCTGCCGATACCCCGTTCGACTTCGTCGCCGTCGCGGTAATAATGGCGATCTTTCTGACTGGAGTGATAATCGGAAGGCGAGGACATGGTGACTGACACCTTCTGCGCTATCGGCGTGATGGGATTCTTCTACTTGCTGTTGGCGGTAGTCCTGTGACCCCGGCCCGCGCTCGACAGAATGCGGCGAAAGCACTGCTGCGTTTGATTGAGGATTACGAAGGTCCGTACACCGAAGAGCAGCGGGCACTGCATTGCATGGACGCAATCTGCTACTACGTCTCTGTGGTGTACCAGTTGCCGATTCCGAAAACGTCGATGGAGAAGGACTGCCTGGGCATGACGACCGATCTGATTGAACAGATCCGTGAGATTGTGGATCAGGACGCGACTGACCCTGGCGACTGGTACAAGATCATCCTGAAGGTCAGGGAGTTGGTCGGAGTGACGCGGTGAGCGTCCCGACGTTCTATATCGGCACCAGGGTTGTCGATGAGATTGAGTGGGCTTTGGGTTTCGATGCTTCGTGTACGTTGCGCCGGGTTGTGAACAGCGTGCCGTTCTGTTCCCGGCCAGCAGCCTGGGCGTGCAAGTTGGGCTGTTGTGGGCATGTGAAGGTGGTGTGTGCGGCCCACCGCAATATCTCCGAAGCGGTGCATCCCAAGCTGTTCATCTGCTCTGAGTGCAGGGCGACATCACCGACCGTCGTGGCCTCCTGGCCGATCTGATGTGACCGACATCACACACTCTGTGGTTTGCCGATAATACCTATTATGTCAGCTAGCCAACCAGTTGGTTGGGAGCCGGGAATAAACTGACGCTCTCCGTTGTTACACCCGCCATGAAAGAACTGCGTGTGAAAATGCTGGAGACGAGCGAGGTTGTCTACCGGCTTGAAGTCGAAGATGACTTTGACCATTCGGATCAGGTCAAGGTAGTAGAGGCACTTTTCCACAGCGACGACCTGCTCGCCCCCCAGGTGCTGTACACCGACGATTCAACCGGAAGAGTCCTAGAAGTGTGGGTCGAAGATGCCGACTGCACTTGCACCTACTACACCGTGGACAAGTCCGATCCTGAGCCGCTGCATCCGGAGAATACCGACCGCGAGGCCGACCCCGATTGCCCCGTTAATCACCGTTAATCCCTGCGTTCCGCAACGAGCGGAATGACCATTTCCCGACCAGGCACTTTCAGGTATTGACCTGGGAATACTCAACCACTTTGCAGCGTTGTAGCTAGTGGAGGGGGGAATCCCTCCGGAAAGGAGTTGCTGGTGCCGAAGCAGCTTTCCCCCGCCCAGCAGCGATTCATGGATCGCCTTGCTGAGTACGGCTACGTCTCGCAGGGCGGCGGTCGCAGATACTCCACCGCCAAGGCTTTGGAGAAGATGGGCCTCATCCGGCTGCAAGTCGAAGTCCACAACAAATGGTTTGGTGGCTACCAGCCGGTTCGCGCCGGTCAGTACCACCGCGAGTGGGTTGCCTACCCCAGGAAATCGGAATAACCCCAGCCCAACAGGCGTTGTAGCTAGTGGAGGGGTTCTCCCTTCAGGAAGGGGACAAATGCCTGACTACGCAGGACACTCCCGCATCCTTGACGCTGCCGCTGAGAAGAGCGGCTGGCCGCGCACCGGGAGCCACGGCAGCCATTACGGCAGCCCCGCCGTGGACTTCTTCTGGAGCAAAGAGGCGGGGTTGAGCCACCTTGACGGCGACAGCCGCCAAGGCCCGGTGCTGGAAATCTTCTACAACGCTGGCGGCTACTGCATCGGCGCAGAACTCAAAAGCGGTGTGTGCGGCAAGGTCATCGCTTCGACCGGCGACCTCAAGGATCGCCCCGCCAAAGAGCGGTTGGCCGTCGCAGAACAGTTCATCCTCGACCACCCCCTCGCGGAAGGAGCCTGACATGGCACGGAAGCGCGAAGCCCCCTACGGCTTCAAGTACGTTCTCCCCACCCTTGCAGAACAGCAAGAGCGATACGAGAAGGGCCGCAAGGGCTACCGCATAGAGTGCCTGGGCTGCGCGAAGCGCATCTGGGGAGTCGGCTTGGCGATTGGTTCACATCGCGGTGCCTGCAAAGGCAGACCGGAATAATCGCCTCTCATCTGGCGTTATAGCTAATGGAGGGGGCAGGTGCCCCGCCCAGGAGGGAGTGACCATGAAGGATTTATGCCGCCCCTGCGACAGGGACTACGAGCGCGAACGGCCTGCGGCCAAGAAGCTGCGCGGCATCCCGGTCTGTGCGGCCTGCGAGGGCGAGCTTCGCTACGAGTGGGCGATGGAAGCCCGCGACGAAGACTACGTCTTCGGTTCGTAGAGTGTCTTCGGGAATACCAGCGGGCCTAACGGCGTTGCTATAAGTGGAGGGCTTCTTCCCTCCGGAAAGGGGTTCTGATGCAGAAGCCGTGGCAGCAACTTCACTGCCGGAATGGCTCTAGCTGGCAGCCCAAGTGCCCATGCGGTTGGCAGGGTCGGCGGGTTTCCAGCCGGGATGCCGCCGACAAGCACGGCCCCGTGTGCGATTACGACGACTAGCCCAGGAGGCTAAATGAGTCCCAGCCCTGCCCACATCGAAGCCATGAAGGCTAAGGCCAAGGCTGCCCTGCTACGCCAGGACGGCGTGGAAGCCCTCAGTGCCCAGTTCATCCAGTTCAAGGGTGAACCCGTGCTGCTCAAGCGCAGCGACGGCGTGAACGTCCTCCACTACAGGGAGCGCTATGCAGGCCAGTACATCGTCCTGTACGGCGAGAAGGATGGTCGCGTCGGCGTCACTCTCGCCACCTACAAGGTGAAGGTCACCCCCGGCCCCGCTAAAGCCACCCGCACCGACGACGGCAACGTGATCTACCTCGTCAACTCCATTTCGGTCGGCGTGAAGCGCATCAAGCGCCTGCCGCCGGGATTCCAAGGTGCGCTCAATGACGCCCACCGCGAATATGTGCGGCTGATGAGCGAGTAGGAATAAACCCGCTGACCTGCGCGTTATAGCTAGTGGAGGGGGAATCTCCCCCGGCAGGAGGATGCCATGCCCCACGACTGCGACCAATCCCGCAATCTCGCGTTGCGCGTCCTGTCCCGCACTCACTCAGCCGACCTCGACCGCCTGCTGCGCGGCTACCTCCGCGCTCACGCCCTCGACTGCCCATTCGACAAGGAGGACACATGAGAATCGGAAAAGCCGTTGTCGGTAGCTGGGGTCGCATCGGCCTCATCACCGATCTGTATGGCCGCGAAGAGTTTGGCCGCATCTTCACCTACGCCACCGTCCGCTACGCCGAAGGCGACAGCGAGGAACTGCCAGTGGACGGGCTGAAGGTGTACTGATGACATTCCCCGAACGGCTGGATGCCGCAGAGAACGGTGAGCAGTTCGCCGCCGTCATCATGGAAATGCTCAGTGCCCTGCAAGCAATGGAGGACGAAGACGGGTGAGGCCGCTCAAGCACACGCCGACCGCTGAACTGCTGGCCGTCATAGACCGGCACCGTGCCTCGCTGGCCCGTGACCCCGGCAATAAGTTCTGCGCCAAAGCTATCGCCAACATCACCGCCGAACTGGAGGCCAGGAAATGACCGACAAGCCAATGGGCGTCTGTCCCGCCTGCGAGGGCACGACCCGCAAGCCCGTGCCGGAAAGTTCCCGGCGCTACATCAAGCACAACGCCCGCTGGGGCCATTGGGGTATCTCTGGGTACCTGCCCCCCGGCCCAGGCCCGTACAAGCAAGATCAGGGCTGGGAAGAGGGTGGTACGTTCGCCTGCTCCAACTGTGGCGGGCAGACGATGTTCTCCAAAGCAACCGGCCAGGTTCCGCTGCGCCCTGACGGCACACCGTGCTTGCATGAGTACACCGTCCGCAAGACCGGCGCGTGCGTCCACGACTTCGACTGCAACCACTGCGGGTTCCACTACGTCATCGACAGCGGTGACTGACGTGAAGTGCCTGCCCTGCTTCAAGTGCGGGAAGTCACTGCCTCATGTCTTTGAGGGAGTCACCCGCCCACCAGGGCTGGAGGCTGGCGGCAACCAGCCGTATGGCGGCACGGAGTTCCGCACCCAAGGCCATTACGGCTCGACGTTTTGGGACAGCCTCGACGGGGAAGAACTGGTCCTCAACATCTGCGACGACTGCCTGCGTGCCCACATCGACCGGCTGGAATATCCGACCCTTCCCTAGCGTTGTTATAGATGGAGGGAGTGTCCCTCCAGGGAAGGAGTCCGATGCCTGAGCGCGTGAAGGTCATCGCTGAGGCCCACCACGACGGTCGCAAGACCAAGGGTGTGGCCGAAGTGGAGGTCAACCCCGGCTACAAGGCCGAACCCGACTACGGCGTCCTACTGGTGGTGCGCAGCGAGCAGGGCTATGCCCCTGGTGCGCGAGGCTACAGCAGCGGCGGGGTGTCGAAGTTCTCTCCCGCTGAGGCGCGGGAAATTGCCGCCGCTTTACTGGCAGCCGCCGACGAAGTCGAAGCCTTATAGCCGTGCCTCTGTCACCGATGCTGTGCCATTCCGGTGATATCGCCAGCTTCACAGCCGACCGCTGGAGCTTTGAGGAAAAGCACGACGGTCACCGGCTGATCGTGCGGCACCATGAGGGCACAGTCACCCTGCACTCCCGCAGTGGCCGGGACTGCACTACCGACTACGACGTGAAGATCATTAGCGACCACAACGTGGTCCTCGACGGCGAAGTGGTCAGCCTCAACGAGGCCGGGGAACCTGACTTCAACATGATCCAGAACAAAGCGACGACTCACGTCGAATACTGGGCCTTCGACATTGTGGAGCTAGACGGCAGGGATCTGACCCGCGTGCCCTATCGGCTGCGCAGGCAGATCCTTGAGAGCGTGGTGCAGCTATCGGAAGGCTTCAGCGTTCCCCCGCTGCTCGACGCCAGCACCGGGCGGGAGGCCCAGGCTCTGACCGAAGGGCGCGAAGGCGTGGTCGCCAAGAGTTGGGACAGCCTGTACGAACCCGGCAGGCGAAGCCGCAACTGGGTGAAGTCGAAGAACTGGCTTGAGGATGACGTGTTCATCGGAGGCTGGAAGTACGGCGAAGGCTCTCGCGCCGGGACTATCGGCTCCATCCTGCTGGGCACCCCGACTGAGGACGGCCTGAAGTTCTGTGGCCGGGTTGGCACTGGATTCACCGACGCTGAACTCGACAAGCTGCTGGATCTGTTCCTGTCGATCCAGACCGACGAGTCCCCGTTCGCTTCGCCGGTCACCGGCCACGATGCTAAGGGTGCGCAGTTCGTGACCCCGACTCTGACCGCCGCGATCCAGTACGCCGCCCTGACTAAAGACGGTCGGATGCGGCATCCTTCCTGGCGTGGCCTGCGTCCGGAATAATCCCCCTGCCACCAGCGTTGCAAAAGATGGAGGGGCTAGCCCTCTAGGAAGGGGATTCTGATGGAACTGAAGCTGAATGCTGAGTGGCAGGGCGACGACCTCGACGGCGGGGATGCTAGATCTGCCCGCCTGTCCATCGCTGGCCTCAAAGCTCTGATCCTGTTCCGTGGTGATGTCTGGGAGTGGGAAGTGTCCCAAGACGACTTCCTGTCAGTCCCGGTCGGTGAAGGCTGGGTCGATAGCCGGGACGAAGCCATAGCCGCCGCTGAAGCCTGCATCAAAGACTGCTTCGACTAGAAGGGATTTCCACCATGGCAACATCGACATTCATTAAGGTGCTGGATGATATCCGCGATATCAGGGCGCAAGCCGTCGCTGACGTGGACGATTTCAAAGGCAAAATGCCGACCACTCGCTACATCACGACGGCTTTGGATGACATAGTCCACGCTGTCGCCCGACTGGACGAAATCGACCGACTGCTGTGGTCGCTGGAGAAGATCACGCCGGGAGACACCAAGTCCCCCGCTGTCGAAGATCGTCTGGTTCTGGTTCGCATGCTACGGGAAGTCAGTGAGGCCCAAGCAGCCCTTGCCACCACCACCAGGACGGCCAGCCGCACTGAATCCGAAGGCCGCACAGCCGCGCTGAGGGAAGCCTTCCGCAGCGTGTACTACGCCTTGTACGACGACATCCGCGACTAGGCGTGTCGGACCCGCAATTCGCCGGGGATGAGCGACAATGTCTCCCATGAAAATCATCAAATCCGCATTGCTCATCCTCGCAGTTGCCCTCACCCTCGCCGGGTGTAAGAAGGGTGAAGAGTGGATGCCGTACAGCACCTACACTCCACCGACTAGCACCGTTTCGGTTAAGTGACAGCCGACCGCAAGTCCGAACTGGAAAAGATCGTCAGGGCTAGGACGGAAGAAATCCGTCGCCTCACCAAAGAGAATGCCCGCGATGCCGACGAGCTTCGGACCCACCACGATGCCGTATCGTGGCTCACCTTTCTCGCTACGACGATGGAGCATTACGAAGGCTGATGACGTACTCCATTGCGATTGTCGCGCACCCTTCCCGATCCACCCTTGCCAATGGGCTGGGTTTGTCGGTAAGGGCTGACGCCGTTTGCTGGGACACCACGACTGTCGGGTGCGAAGAGAATCACCTTCAGGCGTGGCGGTACCTTGCCGATTCCGGTGATGACTGGGGCGTAGTCCTAGAGGATGACACCTACGTCGTAGACGGCTTCCGCGACCAACTGAAGCAGGTGCTGACCTACGCTCCCTCCCCGGTGGTGTCGCTGTACCTGGGCCGGGGACATCCGCATGGTGGCGAGTCGGACTGGCAGAACAGGATCGCTGCGAAGATCGCTACCGACGTGTGCTGGCTGACTGCTGAGTCCTTGCTGTCAGGCCAGGGCTATGCGATAGCGACCACGCTGATTCCCGATATGCTCGCCACCGTCACCCCGCTGGCGCTGGAAATGCCGATTGACGAAGCTATCTCCTGGTGGTGCCAAGAGCGCAATATCCTGGTGGCTCACTGCCGACCCAGCATCGTCAACCACCGGGACGAAACCCCGCTGATCCAGACCCGCATGGACGGCCAGCCCAGAGATGTCGAAAGGGTGGCCTGGTTGTTCGACTGGCGGGATAAATGGGACGATTCGACCAGTCACCTTACCTCGCTGCGTGCTGTCCATTTACCGGCTGATTAGGGCCACATGCTTATCCAGGGTGAGGGCGGCACTCCGGTAGCGGGAGTGTTGTGGAAGTGGGAGGATGCCGCCATGCTCATCCTGCTCAATGACCGCAGGGACATGGAGTCGAACAAAACGTCCGACCGTAATTACTGGCTTACCGACGAGCAGCTAGAGCTTCGGTGGAGCCGGGAGGTCCACCCTTCAGGGGGAATGGCCGATGCCCACTATATGCAGGGCCAATACTCTCGCGCTTACCATCATCGTGAACTGCGTCCGACCAGCCGTAAGCGCTATTCTCTCCTGGTCGATCCGTGGCGTCAGGACTTGTACGAATCATTTACATAGGCTGACGTGGAATAACCCCATGTAGCTGCCGACCTCCCCGATCCTAATAGGTGAAGGGAGGCCGGATGCGTATTCAGCGGCAACGGGAAGCGTTTGCTATCGCCATTATTACCCTGCTGCTGGCTGGCTGCCAGAGCGTGGAGGGCACACCCCAACCTGAGCCGACCAAGCTGGACTGCGACCTGATCTTCCCAGGACCGGGATCGCAATGAGTGCTGGTATCTACACCCTCACCGACCGGCTTCACGGCGAGTTCACCGACTGGTGGAACGAGAACAACCAGGGCGACGAGTGTATTGACTGTGATGACCCTGAGTTCAACGTGGATCAGGGCGGGGGACTGCCGCCGATGCACGAAAACCATTCCATCGACAACACGGACGCTCCCTTTGACGACTGGTCGCAGATCGAAGAGTTCCTGAAGCAGACCTACCCCGAAGCTCACCGGGGCCTGGATATGGGGATGGAGGCAGCCCAACCGCTGATTGACGAGACTCCGCGAGGACTCTACGGGGATGCGGCTCCGCTTAAACCTGCGTACCCGACCGGCCCCGAAGCAATAGCCGAACATGGTTACGACCCCAAAGAGATAGCAGCCGGGATGCTGATGCTTCACAGCCAGACGCACATGGGCAGGGTGCAGATGGACGGCTGGATGCAGGCCGACCTCGACCGAATCTACGACGTTTACCGCAAGCGCCAGCACTTACAGGAAAGTGCCAAGGCTGCCCCGGCTGGATCTACTCAGCGCCAGCCCGATGAAAACACCACCGACTTCGACTTGAAGTATGCGCCGGAATACTCTCAGCACCGTATTGATAACGGCCTGACGAAAGCTGCGGCCAGTAACCGCACCGTCTCTTTGTCCTCGTCTCCAGACACCGACAGCATCATCTACGGCCTCAGCAGCGAGTTCGATGAGTGGGCGAAAGCCAACAACAAAGGTAACCCGTACGACGAACGCTTCCTCGCCTTGCCGGTAGAGGAGTACGCCAAAGCGGTGCCCAGGAACTGGAAGCCTCGCGGCCCCATCGGGTACTGGCCTCACATTGAGGATTTCCTGAAGGAAAAATACCCGGCTGCACATCGTGGGCTGACGATGGGTTTTGAGGACGCCATGCCCCTGCTCGACGGGGAGAACGAAATAGAAGATATGCCGTGGCTCAACGGTGCGGAGTCATACGAGACGGGCCACGCAGCACAGCAGAAATACGGCTACGACCCTAAAGAAGTGGTGTCGGCTTTGTTGCTGCTCCACAATGACACCCACCCAGGCCGGGAGAACTACCTCAAGAGCGACCAGGCTCGACTGCTCGACATCGCACAGAAGAGGCACAAGATGCAGCAGGCATACGAAAAAAGCCAGAAGAAGTACAACGAGGACTGGGTGGTTCAGAAAGCTGCCGCAGCTTTGCGCTATGCCCAGCAGATTCTGTTGGAATCTTCGGCAAAACTCAGTGGCGAACTGTTGGCGAACCTGGAGAGCGAGTTTAGAAAATGGTCGAAAAACCAGTCATACAGTCACCACATCACTAACTGGCCCAGCATTGAAGGCTTCCTGCTCGACAACTACCCTGCGGCACACAGGGGTTTTGAAATGGGGCTGGAGGAGGCTCGACCTCTAGTGCGCGGCGAGCCGAACACCCTCGCTAAAGACTACCCAGTCTGGTTTGACGGCTATGCGGGAAAGCAGGATTACGACGCTGTCCAGCCGTACGAGACAGGCCCAGAAGCGGTAGCCAAACACGGCTACGATCCGCACCACGTCGCTGCTGGCATGGTGCTGCTTCACAACCTTGCCAACGGCACCATTCAGCCGCGTGATAAAGAAATTGCGCAGGACGTGGACTTCCTGCACGACATCTTCAAGAAGCGCGTGAAGATGCAGCGAGACTACGAAGAATCCAAGGTTTTGGTCGATGCAGCTAAGACTCTGCGCACCGCCGAACGTGTCTTGTATGCCGCCGTTACGCAGGACACCATCGAACAACTCAACAAGCAGTTCCACGAATGGTATGACGCCGAAGGCTTTGAAGCCCTGATCGCCAACGATCCCAACATGGGGATCGCCACTGAACTGGGTGAGTTCGACCCCGATCCCGACGCTGTTAAGGCTCTGAAGGAATACGTCGAAAACGGTCGGCAACAGGAGATAGACAGGCGCGGCCCTATCGGTTACTGGCCGAACATTGAGAACTTCCTGAAGAAGCACTACCCGGCTGCGCATAAAAACTATGCCGCCGGAATGGAGCAAGCTGGTCCGGAGCTTGACTACACCTTGCGCGGTCAAGGGGTGAATCCGGAATACGAGACAGGCCCGAAGGCTATGTCTAAGCACGGCTACGACCCGGCTGAAATTGCAGCCAGCATGGTTCTGCTCCACAACCAGTCGCATCCGTTGCGTGGTCATCTGGTGATTGAGGATATGAACAGGCTCGTCAAGATCTACCAGATCCGCGAGAACATGCAGCGCAAATACGAAGAGCGCCTGAAGAAGAAGAAGGATCTTGTCACCGCTTCTATCGACTACGACGACACCGCCTTTTACGCCGTCGCCTGGGATGACGAAGATGATGACGACGGCCCGCCGCAGAAGCACGCCTATTCCGATCAGACCAAGTTCCAGACCGACTTCGCTGATGACCTCAAGACCGGCGAGCCGCTAGACGAGCAGCAGCAGCGCTTCATCGACTACCTAAGCCGCTTCAATGACATGAAGCGAAATCAAACTGGCGACTACACCCCGCGTGGTGGCTGGCCGAAGAACGCCTCTCTGAATCAGATCCTGCGGATCGCCGCCAGCGGAGACACGAACCTGGACGATCTGTTCGATGCGGTCAACAAGTTCATCGTGGAGCGCAAGCCCATCAACCCCGAAACCAGAAAGCCGCACACTCCGGAGACGGCGTGGAAGAACTGGCTGACCGGCATCGTCCCGTTCATTCAGGCGGTGCATCCGGATCTGCCGTACGAGCGGTATCGGTATGAGCCGCACACCAGAAGTTTGGATGAGTACAGCGATGTTCCTGCAACAATAGCGAAACTCGTCGCGCTGCACACCCGCGAAAAGTACGGCGTCACGACGATGTACAACCGGCTGAAAAATGACGAGATTCAGCAAATGGCTAAGACCCTGACTACCGACACCAACAATCTTTTTGCTAAAGGCTACGGAGTTAATGACCAGGGCAATCTGGTGCTGATGCCCACTCCGACCATCAAGGAGTATCCGCGTGGCGAAGATCTGCGCCGCCGGATGATGATGCCACGCAACCCGCAAGCTCAGCCGAATGAAACCACACCGAAGCCGCAGGGCATGGGCGGCAAGGCTGCGTCGATCCTGCGCGAAGCTGAAGCTGTGTTCAAAATGGCGAGCATGGCCCTAGCGGAATAATCTGCTCTTCCCCACCGTTGCAATAGGTGGAAAGGAGAGCGCCCATGAAAGCTCTAGTCATCACATCCACAGGTGTCACAACGGTCGAGGACATCACGCCCGACCTGGACACTCTGCAATCTCTGGTAGGCGGTTACATCGAAGCGGCCCCGACAGACGGTTCCGTGACGGTGTACGTCAACGAAGAGGGAAAGGTCACCGGCTTGCCGGTGAACCCCGAAGCGACCCGGCTGTATTACAAGCTGGCTCCCTTCATGGAGGGTCACGACATCCTCGTCGGCACGGTGGTCATCTTGGGGCCGGTGGACGACGAAGGTGAGGAAACTGAGGTTCCCGCCAGCGTGCTGGCCCTGGCCGAAGTCGAGTAGCCGGGAATAAACTCCCCCCTCCTGGCGTTCTACTTAATGGAGGGGGGAGTTCCCCTCCGGACAGGAGGGGTTCTGTTATGAAGTGCCTGGAGTGCGCCTCGCGGGTCGAGTGGGACGAGCGGCGCATCGCTACGCTCGCCGGTTTCTTCTGCGGTGACTGCAAGCTGATCCTCAAGGAGGTCAAGGCGTGAAGCTCCGTATCAGCGCCCGCATCCTGTCTCACCTGTCTGGTTCCCAGGCATGGCAATCCCCCCAGCCCGACTACAACAGCGCCGAAGAGGTCAAGCTGATGGACCGCCTTCAGGACGCTAACCGTCGCAAAGACGGCAGCATCGTGATCGACCTCGACGCCGCTGAGCGTGCCTGCCTGCGCGAATATGTCGATGTCATGGCAATCGGTGCGCAAGACAACATTGAACCTCCCGGCTACAGCTACGGCAACGATGCGCTGGCCGACTACAACGCAGCCTCTGCGCTGCTACGAAAACTTGGCTGATCGGAACAATTATCGGCCAGAAGGTGTTACACCAGATGGAAGGGAGAAAGATATGAAGTGGGAAGTTTTGCTCTACGCATTCGACCGTGGCATCAGCATTGATGAGGCGATCACGGAACTGGCCGCTGAGGTCGTGGACTTCTTTGAGGCCATTCTGTGACACCGAAGTCTTTCGCATCCCTGGTCCGTCCCGGTACGCAGCGCATTGCTTACCGGGACAGCACCGGGCGGCGCATTGAGGCGCTGTGGCATGACGACGACACCGTCGATGTGCGCTTCTGGTCTGTCCACGGCGGGGCTGCTCCGTACATCCACCGTGGCATTACCGCTGCAACGGTAGAGAACGCTGCCGTCCTACACGGCTGGCGGGAGATAGGTGACTATGACGAGTAAGGGGAGAACCGTGGAGAACTTGATCGAAACTCGCCACACGCGGGCGTGTGTGCTGTCGATGACGCACATACTCGCTGCGCTGAAGGCTGAAGATCCAGCCACCGCAAAGTTCCATTTCGACCTGGCTTATGCCGCCGGTATCGGAGCCGAAGCTGCTGCCGACACCGAAGCGGAGAGGATCGTGGCGAAGCACCTTAGAGAAGCTGTTCAAGAAGCAAGGGAGGCATAAAGTGGGTTTCTTCAGTCAGCAGTGCCAGTCGTGCAAGCACTCCGTGCTGAGTCAGTATTCGACCAATGACATCAACGATTGGATGCGGTTCGCCGTGACCATTTCACCGTCCGGTGATATCCACACGGGCGAGTACGACGGCTACGGCAGCGTCGGCGGTGCGGAGTACGCCATTGGCGACGGCAACACCGTCTACCACCGTGCCTGCTGGGAAGTGGCGGGAAAGCCGATGGAATACCTGGGAGTGTCCCCGCATGCTTCCGACCAAGGCTTCTTCTTCAACGATCCCGAACACGATATGTCCGATCCGCGCACAGCGGCGGTGGAATAAGACCGCTAGATATGGCGTTGTTACAGGTGGAGGGGCAAGGTGTCTCGCCAGGAAGGGGCTGGGGTGAAGTACGAAATCGACATCACGCTTGAATGGTTTGACCTGGACGAGCTTCCCGAACTGACGGAGTACGTCGAGGATTTCATCCAGCGCTTCGCCCATGACGGGCTACACACGGGCGGTGTCACCATCGACGGCTTCCGTGGGCCGACTGAGGACGGCGACCTCACCCTCACGACGGAGTGGATCGACCTGGATGACGTGCCCGCCCTGATTGCCCAACTGTCTGACGAGTTCTGCTTCAGCGGAGACGCATCCGGCAGCGTGTGCATCACAAGTGCTGATTTCAAGTGAGAGGGAGCCATGGCTAGCATTCACGACCACATGATTCTGACAATTGACGTGATCGACGGGGTCCGCGAGGAAGATCGCTCCCCTGTCCGCACCGTCACGCTCAGCCGGGAGGACATCCCCGAACTGCCGACCAGCGTCCGGTGGCGCGACAAGCACTTCGCCCCCGACAAGGTCACCATTCGGTATCGACTGGGTCGGGATAGGGAGGAAGAACTGAGCTTCGATGAGGTCACCCTCCACGGCACCACCATCCGCAAGGACGGCAAACCCGGCACCGGGCGGGCGTTCTGCGACTACTGGGCACGCCCCGAAGGCTTGAGCGAAGACCGCCTCGACTGGGTCGGGGAATACCTCGTCCCGGCCTACCTGCTGACCTACATCGACCGATTCGATCCTCTGCACGGCGAGTTCGTGTTCGCCGCTGAGTAAGGAGCAAAAAGTGAGCTACGCCGATAACCCGTACGACGTGTACGCCGACTACGGCGTCGGCAGGTACATCCTGCTGAGCGAGAAGTTCCACCGCGCCCGTAAGGATCACGTCTGCTCGACGTGCAAGGACGGCATCAAGGCCGGGACGGTCTACCGCGCCCAGTTCATTCTGGAAGAGGACGAGAAGCCTTTTGCCATGAAGTCCTGCGACAACTGCGTGGCCGGTGAGTACGGCTGCTACGACGACCCCGACCCGGCAGAGGTCGAAGCCATGATTCGTGCCGACGAAGCGGAGGTTGTGGGATGACAAAGCGATCACGAAAAGAGATTGACCGCGACCACGCTGTGGGCGATCTTCGGGCCATAATCCGCAAGATCAAGGAATCTGACAGCTTGACGGAAATCCGTGATCTGGCAGGAGAGCTTCAGCGCGTGGCGTACGACGTGGAGGACTGGGCTGAGCGAAGCCGCACCAAAAAGATTGCGCCTGCATATTTGCTGATCCGAAAGCAGCGGGCAGAGGCCAGTGAGGCGCTCCATAAGGCACTTCTAGCTGACCTGTAGCAACCGGCCCTTCCTGCCTGAATAGGTAGGAGGTGGCCCGGTGAAGATCCAGCGGCAGCGTGATACTTTTGCGTACCGTCTTGCCCTGGAGCTATCCGAAGAGGACGCCGCCGCGTTTGAAGAGTACATTCGGCGAAATAACGGGAAGATGAAGGTCACTCTGGGTGAACCCCAGAGGGTCAAGCCGATGACCAGGGAGCATCTAGATGCGCTTTTTGCCGACCCGTATGCCTTTGAGGACAGCGCCCCCGACGACTGGTACGGCGGCAGAGGGAACCGGAAGTGGTACCACGTCTCCCCGCACGAACTGGAGGACGGCACCGCACTCATCCCCGGCGGGCCTGACGGCAATGCGACCTCCCAAGACTTCTATGACCAGGGCTTTGGGGACGATACCGGCACCCTGGCCGATATGGGCGGTGGCCGCAATACCCACGTCTGGCTGACGCCGGATCTGGAGGACGCCCACTTCTGGTCGGCGGCGCTGGGTGCCCCGCACATCTACGAGGTCGATCCCGACGATGACCCACGGCCATGGAATGGCACTGGCGTGGACGGCTGGGTGGCCGGGGGAGGCAAGATCCGCAGGCGGGTGGTGGAGTGAAGCGCGAACTGGAAGCTGCCTCCAGCGTCCTCAAAGCCGCACAGGATCTACTCGACAAAGACCTGGAGCTTCAGGATCTGTACCAGCTTCAGAAGGAAGTCGAAGCTCCCACTTCACCACCGGCTCCCGCAGCCACGACGGCCCCGCCGTCACAACCTGCCAGGGACATTCTCAGCGAGTTTTTGCAAGAGCGCGGTCGGCGTAACCGCCGCCCTATCTTGACGACCTGCCTCGACTGTCGGGGCCGGGGCATGGACGGGGGATATTTCGACAGCAAGACCCCTTGCTACAAATGCGACGGCAGCGGGAAGGTGGTCAAGCCTGTTGTGAAGGACAGGCTGGAGCCGTGGGCTGAGCGCTTGGAGAATGCCCTCTACAGAGAGTTCATGGACTGGTGGCCGACGAGCGAAGCCTCCCGCACCCGCAAACCGGAAACCTCTGGCACTAAGTGGGAAGACCGCCCCGACCAGCCCGTTACGCACTGGCTGAATGTGGAGGACTTTCTTAATGAGCGGTATCCCGAAGCCGCCACCGGGTCGGTATTCGGTGGGGAGCAAGCTGGTCCGCTGCTGGAGAAAACGGTGCGAGCCGACGACCTTGACCGCAATCCCAATATCCATGACCCGAACTACAAGGTCCAGCCCACGCCTGAGTGGCTTGAGGCCCACGGCTACATAGGCACCGGCAACGCTATCACTCAAGCCTTCCTGGGTTTGCACAATCGGTACAACCGTCGCCCGTGGCGCAATGCCGACGACCGGCGGCGCTATTACGAACTGATGCTGCGCCATGTCGGCCCGAAAGCTCCCAGGCCGCGCAAGGTAGCCAGCTACCTTGAAGATCTGGTCGGCAGACTGGGCCAGGAGTTCGATGACTGGGCGAATACCAACGGCGTAGAGAACCCGCACGATGTGTCCACATCGACGCGGTGGTGGGGAAAGCCGCGTGGACCTATCGGACACTGGCCGAATGTGGAGAGCTTTCTCAAGGAGAAGTACCCGGCTTCTCACCGTGGCCTGGAAATGGGGTGGGAAGATGCTCGCCCCGCCCTCCACCGGAAAAAGAATACCTATGAGACTGGGCCACGGGCCGTGAACAAATACGGCTACGACCCCAAAGAGATAACGGCAGCGATGCTTCTCCTGCACAGCCAGACGCACCCTGGTCGGGCTAACACGCTGGATCGGCGCTTGAACTGGGACAGACTTCAGGACATTGCCCAGAAGCGCTGGAACATGGAGCGCAGGAACGAGGAACGCAAGCGCCGGGAACAAGAGAAAAAGAAGATCCGCGTTTGGGTCAACGGCCAGGAAGTAGAGCAGCCCGACCCTGTAGCCGAAGCCAAGGTTGCGATCCGCATGGCCCAGCAGGTGCTGGCGATGCCCGCCGAAGATGCCTACGACGGCAACTGGAAAAACCGCAAGACCAGCCTGCCCGTAGTCGGGCCGTTTTACCATTCGTCGGATCACGACCTACCGGACGGCACTATCCTGCTCCCCAACCAAGGGGAGTCGAAGTTCGCCGACGATTACGAGAGGCGTCCCGGCTGGAAAGAGCGAACTAAGTGGGTGTGGATGGAGCTTGACCCCTCCGGTGGGTGGGGTGAACATACTTACGAAGTAGAGCCGCTGGACGAGGGGCCATGGCCGTGGAATGGTGACGGTCGCACTCACGGCTACACTTCCCCCCGCGCCCGCATCATCCGCAAGATGACGCCCGAAGATCAGCAAGAACTGATGGACGCCTTTATCGACCGGATGCACGAAGAAAATCGTCGCCTTTACGCCTCCCGCACCGCCATGCCCGCCCCGGCCCCCAAGGGCCTGCGGTTTGAAGTAGAGCCAAAAGAGGCCAAGCCTCATCCGGCCAACAAAGGCGTCAGTCGGGTTCATGCTTATGTTGGCGACGAGCGTATCGGCCATATCGAATGGCTGGATAAAGAAAACCCATGGAGCCTGGTTACACCGCGCAAGCCCGGTGAGGTTAGCTTCATCTTCGTCCATCCGAACTACCGCCGCCACAACGTCGCCACCCTGATGTTTGATTGGGCAAAAAAGAATGTCGCGCCGGATCTGCACCATTCACAGCGCCGTACGGATTTGGGCGACAAGTGGGTCGGCTACGAGCAGAACCGCGAGCTTCAGCGTGCCGCCGCCGTCCGCGAAGCCAACACCATCCTGGCGAAGTGGAAGGTCGATCCCAACTTCTTCGGGGCCGTTCACGAAATGGGCCACGTCATGGACGCGGTCGGCGGGTTCAAAGCGTCCGACACCCTAGACCAGGCACTGATCCCGGTGTATGAAGCAGAAACGGGCGACAAGGTACCGGACGAGCCGGGAGGACACTGGGGCCGATACCGGGACTGGATGCGCGAGAATCTTCCTGGGCGTGCTTGGGAGCAGCGCACAGATATGTACGGTCGGCCAACCGGCGGCTATAACTTCAACGCCAAAGAGGCCATAGCGTCGGCGTTCGTTGAGCACGAGATTAACCCTGAAGCATCGACATCGGCTATGCGGGCATTGCACCAGCATGTGGTCGATCACTCCGTGAGGGCTGACCGGCCCACCAACTTGACGACATTCCGGCCCCGCGCCAAGCGCCCTAAGGACATAGGTGACGGGCCGTGGCCGACCGGGAAGCTACCTCGCGGGTTTATGGACGGCGTCCAGCATGTGTTCACGAAGTATCCGCAAAGCCGGATCGTGGACATGGTAGAGCCGAAGGAAATGTCGCAATACGGCCAGTCTCCGGTTACCCAGATTGACTTCGCCCCTAGCTGGGACAGCAAGCCGACGATTGAGTACGACGACCGTGCGGCGCTGTACCCCAGTCTGGTAGACGACAGCTTCCAAGATCAGTTCAACCAGGGCGTGATTTCCCCGTGGATGTGGGAGGACGACGAGGACGACACCTTAGCCAAGGCTGCGGCTGCTCTCCGTGTCGCCATGCCGCTGGTCGATGCTTACGATCCGGATGCGATCTGGGAAGATGACTACGTCCCTTCCGATCAGGTAAAGAAGCTGCCGACGACACGCGGCAAGTGGTACCACATCAGTCCGCACGACTTAGAAGCTGGGACGAGGCTGATCCCTAAGGGTGGGGATTCTCCCTTTTATTACGATGACGAAAAGCCTCACAGCCACCTTCCTGCGGTTCGACGGAACTGGGTGTGGTTTGAGCGCAAACCCAAAATGCTTGAGTGGATGAGGCTGATGCAGCTTGCCATGCCGAACGCTCATGTCTATGAAGTGAAGCCGGAAGTCGAAGGGCCGTGGCCGTGGAACGGTAGCGGTCAAGCCGGTCACGTCTCACCCGCTGCCACCATCGTCCGCAAGATCCCAACCCGGCGCAATTACCGGGGCGACGTGGAAGTGTTGTGGGACGAAGCCCGCGATGACGCTCTCGCCAAGGCCGCTGCCGTCCTGAAGTTTGCGGAGTCGCTGGACTACGCCCCCATCAAGACAGCCAAAAAGATCACGTTCTACGAGGACCGCACTGGGTACGGACGCGGCCAGCCAGTGGTGTATGCGACCGAAGAAGATCCGGACAGCCCGTGGGGTGGCACGCTGATTGGGGAGTTGCAGTGGCACCACCCTGACGGTGATCCCCCACCCGGCCCGAAGGATAAGGTCAACCAGATCAAGTGGATTCATGTTGCTCCGGAATATCGGCGGCGAGGCATTGGCCGCGATATGTTCAACTGGGCTAAAAAGAATGCCAACCCTGACCTGGAGTTCTCCGACCATATGACCGACGACGGTCACGCCTGGTCCCAGTCAATGGGGCACAACCCGAAGGAATGGCGACGGTTTGCGTCTGAGGAATAGCTAGTCCCCCTCCAGCGTTGTAGTAGATGGAGGGAGGTGCCTAATGACCAGGCCGAAGGCAGTTATCGTTGACGTAGACGGCACGCTTGCCGACGTGCGCGGTATCCGGCACCACGTCGCGCAGAAGCCGAAGGACTTCGACGCCTTCCACGCTGCTTCTGCTGATGTCCCGCCTAACCAGCAGGCTATCGACTTCGTTAAGCGCCACCACGACGCAGGCCACGTCATCGTGATCGTCACGGCCCGCCGCCAGCAATGGCTCGACGTGACCCAGGCGTGGCTCGACCAGCATGTGCCGGTGCCATTCGACGGCCCGCTCCATCGGCAGGACGGCGATTTCCGGCCCGATGTCCAGGTGAAGAGGGACATCCACCGCTACCTTGCTCGCAACTACGACATTCGTGCTGCGTGCGACGACAACCCGAATGTGATCGCGCTGTGGGAAGAAATCGGAATCCCGACCGAAGTGATCCCAGGCTGGGAATAACGCCCACCCCTTCATCGTTGTTATAGATGGAGGGGCTGGGAAGATCCCCCGCCTCCCCGGTCGCACTATGGGCCACAAGCCCGCGATTCCCCCCTGGAAGGAGAATTATGTCCCGCTTTGCCAAGGTTGATCTGGGCTGGTTCTGCTGCGACGGTTGGCGTTGCACGGATTGTCACCGCCTCAAGGAAGGCTCTAGCGGCGTTTATAGCCTCTGCATCCTGGGCGTGCTGTGCGGTGCTTGCGAATACGAAGGGGAAGCCGGTATCCCGGCCCCGCCCGAACCGCCCGCCCCCAAACTGAAGGGCGCTGCCATTGCGCTGGACGCCTACGGACTGGGTATCGTCCGCTTCTACGGCCCCGACGCCGAAGATCACGCTCTAGCCTTCCTAGCCCGCAAAGACGCTGAAGAAGTACGAGAACTCCCCATCGACCGGGCTTTCGGTCGGCTGATCGAAGCCCTCTACCCGCAATGTGAACACGGCCTGGATCTTGCTTCTTGCGCTGGCCCCGGTCACTACCCGATGGATATGTGAGGACATGAGCTACTACTACCTGAGCGCCAAAGAGCTTTACGCCGACATCGCTGAGTACGAGCGTGGTCTGGCCCACAAGATCGCCACAGAATCCGGCACTGCCGCCGACTACATCGAATGGTTCTACGCCGCCTACGACGGAGAAGAGGAATAATAAAATGGCTGCTGCCTGCCGCGAGTGCTACCACCTGGCCGACGAACCCAAGCCCCACAGCCCTCTCTGCTCTAAGCGGGAGCGGCTGGGCTGCTCCAACTGCGGCGCTGAGTTTCTGATCCTTGGCCGCAAGGACGGCTTCTCCCATTGCGACCTCCACGCCCAATACACGCCCCTACCAGACTAAAGGAGAAAATCTTGGTCAACATCCCCGGCTTCGTGTCCTTCAGAGGGCGCAGGGCTAAGCCTTATCAGCGAGTCAAGGCGTACTGGAACCTGCACAAGGAAGTGTGGTCCTTAGTCGCCTGTGACGGCCCCGACAAAGGTCTTGTCCTGGGGCACTGCCCCCGGCTGGGCCTGCTCAGTGCCAAGTTCACCGTGCTGGAGTCCGGACGGCAGCGGGTAATCCGCGAGAAGAAAAAGAACGTCCACGCCTACGCGGTCGGCAAGCTGCTGTCAGCACCGGACTGCCACCTGAAGATCCAGTTTCCGGTTCGACCGCTGAGCTACAACCCCTACAAAGCTGGTCACTTCGTTGTCCGTGCCAGCGGGGAGCCGATCCACGGCACCGAAGTGCTGCTTCTGGCAGAGGGCGGCAGGGCAGTTGCCAGTGCCGCGTAGGAATGTCGGAGCCTTGAGTTACGTTGCAGTAGATGGAAGGAGGGGTATGGACCCCGAAGCGATCTACGAGTCCGACTTTGATCCTCGCTACGAGGACGGCTACGTCCTTGCCGAAAGCGACCTGCTGACCTACGACGAGTGGTGGGCCGAATATGAGGCAAATGCCTGCTGCGCTAGCCCTCAAATGGCTGCACGGTGGCTCTGCGGGTGCCGTGGCTCAGGTGCGGTGCCTTCGGGCATCAGCAAGCTGCTGGAGCGTCCGGAACCGGACGGTGACGACTTCTACCAATATGATGATGATGACGGCTACGGCCCTTACGGAAGAGATTGTGAATGAGCTTCATCGCCCCCGAAGAGCGGCATGTCATTGGCCGCGTTTACGGATTTGCGGAGATTCTGAGGTCCGCTTCGGCAATGCCGCCCGACGAAAACGAGTATTTTGAGCGTCCCTGGAAGTGGACTCCGGAGTACGAAGCCTGGGTTGGTGTGGGCAGCCCCATGCCGGAAAACCCCGGTTGGACCCGATATCTCGACGCTCTTGAGGAATTATTTGCCCTCCCCTAGCGCTGTACTAGAGGGAGGGAGAGTCCCCCCAGGAAGGGAGGCCCCATGCACTACAAGGAAACGGTTCAGGTCAAGGGCGTCGGCCCGGTGAAGGTTTCCACGGTCTTGCTCCCGATTGGCCCTGAACTGTACGAAACCTGCCTGTTCTGGCGGGGCGACAGTGAAGTAGTGGAGCGGTACTTAGCTCCCGGCAAGGCCCTACGCGGGCACGTTCGCTGGTTAGATCCAGCCAAACTTGAAGAGCGGATCGACGCTGTGCGTCGGGAAAGGCAGGAGGCTTGATTCGGGTTCACCTAGACCGGGTCGGACTGGTTGATGTCCGCAGCAGGCTTCAGAAGCTGCTTTCCCGGCTACGCCAGGTTGATGACGACGCTGCGGCGGCGCAGATCCTCTACGACAGCCTTCCAGACGGTGTCGGCTTATGGAAGGTGCCCAACGAGGCTGCCGACCTGCTGAAGCGCTACCTGACTGACATTCCTAGCGTCAGCAGTGCAGTCAAGCTCGCCAAGATTGCAGAGCATACCGAAAGCGTTGCTTACCTCAAGCGCCTCCAGCGGGGGCGGGAGAAGTTCAACGAGTGGGTCGGTGCGGACCATCCCGACATCCTCGCCACTCTGTGGCACAACCTGAGCCACGATGACCGGCATTACTGGCTGATGCTGGCCGATGACGAACTTGCAGGAGAAGCAGGCTAGGGAATAATTCCTCCGCTCTCCTGGTTGTAAAGGATGGAAGGAGGTTCCCATGTTGATCTTCGGAGGCATTCTCACGCCGTTCGTTTTGTCGGTCACCTTTAGGGGTGCCGACGATATCGACACGACTGTCACCAAAGAGTTCGCCACCTTTGGCGCTGCACGGGCGGGTCTTGAGGATCTGGTTGTGTCCAACCAGGAGTTCATTGATGACTTCAGCATCGACCTCAAGCGTCTCGACGTGACCGGCGGCGACATCGTGAAGTTCGACCTTGTCACGGTTTCTGATCCTGACCGGCCTGACCGCGAGCCGCGCACCCGTCCGGTGAGCATCGTTAAGGGCGTCTGGTCGATCAGTTGGCGCAAGCCTGAGTCGCCGCCCCAGTCGGTGCTTGACGACATCGCCAGAGCGGAGCTACAGGCGCGTATCCGTGCGGAGATTAGCTAGTGGCTGATTGCGAGTGCGGCCACAGCCAAACCAAGCACGACCGGAAAGGCTGCAACGCCTGGAGGGGTAGTCCGTGGTCCGGATTTCTGCCCTGCCGCTGCAAGCAGCCCACCAAGCTAAACAGGGACGGGGCGTTAAGGCCCGACTCCTAACAGGCCAAGCCCAGCCCACGACCGGCCCCCCCGCTGAAGAAGGCTGGCGCTGCGCCCCGTCCCTTGCGGAATAACCACCCCTCTACCAGCGTTGTTATAGATGGAGGGGGGAGTTTCCCCTCCGGAGAGGGTTCTCATGGACAAGGCTGCCTGGACCGCGTTGCACCGCCACTGCGACCACGCCTACGGGATTTGCAGCGCCCCCGGCGACCTGCGTTTCGTCTCCGCTGCGGAGCGCAAAGCGCAAGCCGCCTACGAGCGCAAGCTGGCGCGAGCCGCGAAGTAGCCGGGAATAGTCCCGACCACACCGACGTTGTTATGTATGGAGGGGTCAGTCCCCTCCTGGGAAGGAGTTCGACATGGCGACCGCACGGGCGCTGAAATCCACAAGTGTTAAGTTCGGGATGGTCAACATCCCGCTCAAGCTCTACAAGTCCGTCGATTCACACGACGTGTCCTTCAAGCAGCACCATGCCGGGTGCGGTGGCTCCATCAAGATGGAGCGTTACTGCGAGGCGTGCGAGGTCAAGCCGGTCCCGTTCGGTGACGTGATTAAGGGCATCGACCACGACGGCACGCTGGTGCTGGTCACCGCCGACGAAATCAAGGCTCTGGAGAGCGAAACTCCCCCGGCCATTGAGGTTGTCCAGTTCGTGGACGCTGGCGAGATTGACCCGCTCACCTACGAGTCGGCCTACTACGCAGCACCCGACAAGACCTCGCTTGAGGGCTACACCCTCCTGCGCACTGTCCTGGCTGAGACTGGCCGGGTCGGCGTGGTTCGGTTCTCCCTGCGGGCCGGTCGGCACAGCCTGGGCGTCCTTCGGGCCTCCGGTGACTTGCTGATCGTCCACACCGTGGCGTGGCCGGATGAGGTCCGCGAGCCTGCGTTCCCCATCCTCGACAAGCCGGTGGAACTGAAGCCTGCGGTCCTCGACATGGCTCACAAGCTGGTGGACAGCATGACCGGCAGCTTCAAGCCGGAAGAGTTCGTGGACACCTACACCGACCGGGTGAAAGAGTTCATCGCGGCTCGCGCTGAGGGTGGAGAGTTCATCCCCTCCCCGGCTGAGGCTGAGGATGACGTGTCCGACCTGCTGGCGGCACTGGAGGCCAGCATCGTCAAGAAGGCCAAGAAGAAGGCCGCGTAGGGACGGGGCGGGCAACCGCCCCTCCCCAGGAGGAAACATGAAGTGGAAGCGCATAACGCCGAAATACCCTGCTGTCGGTGGCGGTAAGCAGCCTTACTACGAAGCCGAAACAGACCACGGCAAGTTCGTCCTCTTCCCCCGCAACGCCACCCGGCGTGGCCGCACCTTTAAGTACATGGTCTGGATTCTGTGGGTGGATGGTAGGTCGGTCAGCGGAAGCAAGCGCTACCGGCTGATGGATGCCAAGGATTTTGCGGATCGGCACCTTGCCGACCTGGCAGAGCGTGCTGTACAGCGTGAAGAGCGCATGAAGAAGATTTTGGAAAGGAAGGCGCAATGAGCGACTACATCGAAATCCCCGACAGCTTGATGCGCGAAATGTTGGAGGCGCTGCTGAACTGGTACCCCAAGGGCAGTACGTCCCTGGCCGACGTGCCGGTCGGAATGATCGACGGCTTCATCGAAATGGTGAAGGACACCGGAGGCTGCGACCACAGTGTCGGGATCTGCGCATGCGGCGAAGAGGCTATCGTGCAGGAATTGCTGCTCCTGAAAGACGGCAAAGCAACCTGCATCATCTGCGGCGGCGAAGGCCATACCTGGGATGCCGACAAGTACGAAGCGGCCCGTGTGCAAGCAGCCAAGGAAGGCTACGACGCATCTGAGGGTGAAGGTGCGGTTCCGTGCTTCGGTTGCGACGGCAAGGGCATCGTCCGTATCGGTAAGGAAAGAGCCAAGGCGCTCGCAGCGCTGCCGTCCGATCCCGGCTACGACTACCTCACCGGGCCGTAGGGAATATCGCACTACGCCCCAGCGTTATCACAGATGAAAGGAGAAAACCATGAAAGGTTTAAGGCTCACGGTTTACCGCGCTGCTGGCAGTTACCCCGACTGCTCCAACGGTGGTGTCAGCAGTAAGGCTGACGTGCTGACCGTCGTAGGCCGACTGGTGGACGGCGTTGTCATCCCGCTGCCGAAGGGCTGCTGCGTGTTCTCGCCGTCCGACGAAGCACCGGCTGTCGTGCTGGTGGAGTCGCGCATCGCCCGATTCGACCCGACTCCCCACCTGATCCCCCTGGAGTTCGCGGAGGACGGCATTCCGTCCGGAGCCGTTGGCCCGATGGACGGCGGCAACTACGCAGGAAGCTGCGACAGCCGCTGGTCTGATCTGGGAAAGCACTTCGACGGCAAGCTGCGCCTCGACGTGGTGGCTATCCACGACCGCATCGAAACCTACAGCGACTACCTGTCGCTGAGCAGATAGGGCGACACAGTGGCAACGCGCAAGCGGGCTTACAGCGTCAGCATGTCTGAGCGCGGCGGCGAACCCGACGCCCAGTTCTTCTACCAAATCGTCGCAGCCGACGCAGTCCTGGCAATACGGCGGGCAAAGAAGAAGGCAGCAACTGACTACTGTCTCGACCTGTCTGACATCGTCATTGACGAGGTCACTCTCGACTATGAAATCAGCAAAGGAGGTGAATGATGGAAATGTATGAACTCTGTCCCGGCCTGCTCGTCCGTGACGGGCGCACCCTGCTGAAGGTCAGCAGCGTGTATCCCACCTATGTGACCGCCCAGGTGATGCTGGAAGGCGGCAAGGCCCCTAGTCGCACCAAGGTGCGCAGGTACACCGCCAGCTACATCGAACTGTACTTCGATGAGGCGACGGACGGTCTGATTAGGAAGATGGACGAAGAGTGGGGATTCAAGACTCCCACCCGGCTCTACTGACAAAGCTAGAGGTCGCAGCACCACTACCCCTCCGGTGCTGCGGCCTCTTTGTACCCAAAGGATAAGATGATTTTCCTGACTAAGCGCAGCGGCAATAAGATTGCCGTCAACCCCAATCACATTCTGTTTATCTACGAAACAGCGTCCTTCGATAACAGTGAAGCTACCGCCACCTGGACGACCATCGTTCTGACTCATGGCGGCGGCGTGGACAGAACAGAAGTCTGTGTGGCTGAGAGCATGCGCGAGATTGCTGAGTTGATCGCCCATGACTGAATGCAAAGCCTGTAATAAAGGCATTTTCTGCCCCGATCACCTTACTGTCCGCGACATCCAGAACGTGGAAGCGCTGTGGAATACGATCCGACACTTTCTTGTCCACAGCACTTCAAGCGAGGATGCCAGGGCAGAGTATCGACGGCTCCTGGCACGACGGCTCCAGCATCCGGAAGTCGGTCTGGCCCCAGAATACGGGCAGCAAGTTCTCGACATGGCTGCGCAGCGCATAGCGCCCAGGCCGAAGTTCAAGCCGCCGATGTGTGATTGCGGCAAGGACTACGCCCACCACGACCAGATGACCGGCGAGTGTGTGGATACTGGCTGCGAAATGTTTACTCCGGTTTAGGAAATATCTGGCCTGCTCCTGGCGTTGAAATAAGCGGAAGGAGAAAAAATGAGTTATCACGATTGTCTGGACGGCCCTGCGGGCTGCGAGGGCGAAACCTTTGAGCGACTGACCCGCAGCGGGTCGGGGATGCGGTTCCCGCGCTGCGAGAAGCACTACGAAGAGTATGCGATCCGGATGGACGCTGTCCACGCCGAAACCCGGCGGCGCTACCCCCGGTCGGCTCCCGCCGACTTCGACCCGGCCTACGCGGGCGAGCGCTGGGATGAAGACTACTGAGGGCGTGTCGCGCCTACGCATGACACTGCTCTAGCTATTACGATCCGATACGAAAGCAGGTGAAACATGATTGCCTTTCTGGCTACCATCCTGGGAACTCTCGTACTTGCTGGCGCTATCGGCTATGTGCTGGCGGCGCTGATTTTCCCCGATGATGATGACCCTTTCGACTTAGGGGAATAATCTCGCCGCCTCCCCCGTTGATATGTGCGGAAGGGAGACATCAATGTACGACGTAGACGAGTACGGGGTCATCATCAACGGTGAGGGCACCTATGCCCAGGCCGTCGATGACCTCAAGAAAACCGGCACCGTGGTGCTGAGTTGGGGTGACCAGGACGGCACGCTGCTCCAGATCATGCTGAGCTACAACCCGCCCCGCCTGGGCTACAAGGGTGGCTTGATCGACTACGACAGCACGAAGCTGTGGGTCGGCATCGCCGGATACAACGCCTACGCCTTCACGGTGGGACTGAGCCAGGAACTGGTTCCCGTCTACATCGCGGAGAAGTTCGGAATGCGTGGCGAGAACCCGACGACGGTCAAGCTGGCCGAAATGCTTACCGCAATCCGAAGGAGGCTGAGCGAATGAGCGAACTGACCTTATCGACGGCAGGCATCAACGTCGCCAAGCGCATGCTGAACGCTACTCAGCGTCAGCGTGATGACTTCGCAGAGTTGCAGCGAGCCATTAACTACCGAAAGCTCGACACCGAAACCCAGTACCAGATTCGGGACCACGACTTCGGCGTGCGCTACGTCAACGCTGTTGAGGCGTACTGGCGCAAAGAGGGCCGACAGGTTTTGGCGATCCATCCCGACCTGCTGGCTGAAGTTCGGGTGGCAACCTCCGCTAAGGTTCAGCCGGAAATCTACCGGACGATCCCTTTCCTCAGTCCGATGGTGGTGTTCGCAGATCCTCCGAAGATCCAGTCTTGGTCTAGCGAGGACGAGGTTGTTCAGGTGATCGGATTCTTCATTCATGGGCGCAGTCACAATGAGCGTTTTATCGCCCATGAGTTGGATCAGAAGCTCAATGACGGTGAACTCATCTTGTCCAGTCACGATCCGGACATGCAGAAATTGGGCTTGGTGATCGTCACCGAAATCTTCGACAAGGAGACTGGCAACAGCAAGACCTTTGAGTACAACCGCACCAGCCTTGATATGTCGAAGTCGCAGAGCATTGATGAAATCGCCAATGGACTGGTGCAGACCTACAACTGGGTGGATATGGGCGTCGGCACCGGGGCCACCCGACAGAGCCGGGAGAGCTTCTTGCGCAATATCTACTCGCTGGCGCTGGGGTCCATCATGTACCTCTGCTCGACGGTGCTGGATGCCGAAGTGGTGCCGAAGTCCCGCATCCAGCGAGCGCAGGGCAAGCAGCGCAAGCCGATAAAGCTGACCAACATCGGCTGGAAGATCGGCCCCGCCCTTTCGCGCCTGCGCCGGGAGCATGAGCGGGGGAAGAAGTCCATCCCGACCGGCAGGGTGATGCCGCCCCACATGAGGCGTTGCCACTTCCGCGTGGTCTGGACGGGGTCGGGGCGCACCATCCCCAAGACGGTGTTCATCGCCCCTCACTGGGTCAACCGGCACCTGCTGGCTGACGACGGCCCGACCACCGTCCGCGCCGTCCGCTAGGGAATACCTGACCCCTCCATGGCGTTGTTATAGATGGAGGGGCCAGGTGGCCTCGCTGGGAAGGGGAGTCATGGGCTACTGCTTCGACTACCGGGGACGGTTGGCCTGCGACGGCTGCGGCATCGCGGGTGGCGTCCGAAAGCGCAAGTGTGCCTACAAGGTGGCCTACCCCGGCTACAGCATCGCGTACTGCTCGCCGCCTGCCCTGTGCAGCCCGTGCTACAAGAAGTACGGCGGTCTGCGCGGCATCCACGGTGATGCCTGCCGGGACGGCGCTGCTGCCTCTCAGGCTGAGATTGCCGCCGATGAGGCCCGCTCTGCGGTGGGCGACCTTCGGCTCCGGTCGGCTCTCCGACAGGGCGACAAGGTTCTCTTGAAGTTCGACGGCGACATCGCCGTCCTGGTGGATGACTACGAGTACGGCAAGGTCCGCTGGTTCCTCGACCTGGAGGATTACGAGGCGGCATGATGCGTGTCGCACCCGCTGTGTGACACTCGTCGCCGGTAATCTGTGCGCGTGAAGGCGCACGAAGAGCTTCGGAAATCTCTGCTTCGCATAACAGATGCGACTGACCTGGATCGGCTTCCGTACGGAACCATCATTGTCACCGGAGTGGTGGACACTCCTGGGATCTACACCCTGATGAAGGTTGACCAAGGGGACTGGCGCATCATCACAGTTTTCGGCAACCCATCGACCTCCTACGGAATTGAAGAGGACGACGAGAGCTACACGCCCGAAGTCCCGGCATTGCTGGTTCTGTGTGGAGAAGAGCTTCCCGAAAAGAAGCGCAGCTTCGTCCTCATTAAAGGCGAGGGCGACTCGCAGTAAAGCTCATTTTTCCTGATTCTTAGAAACTTCTTATACGCAGCGGTCAGGAAAAGATAACTTGTTTAAGATTCGTCTGACGCGCCACCAGTTACCGTTCCGTAACTGGAAGCCTCCGCAGGAACGCTCTAGGGTCGCTTGGCATGAAGCGATTTATAGCCCCAACCCTCATCACTGTAGCTCTGTTCACCGCCCCCGTAGCGTCGGCCAGCCCTAACTGGGATGCCATTGCGCAATGCGAATCCGGCGGCAACTGGGCGATCAATACCGGAAACGGATACTACGGAGGACTTCAGTTCAGCCTTTCCACTTGGTACGGCAATGGTGGCACCGGGATGCCCAACCAGGCCAGCAGAGCAGAGCAGATCCGCATAGCTGAGAATGTTCTCCGCACCCAAGGGATCGGTGCATGGCCCACCTGCGGGGCGCGAGGGTGAAGAAGTTCGCTGCACTAGCAGCCGCTGCCCTTGTTGCCGCCCCGCCCGCGAGTGCCGACATTCAATTTGTCGGCATGGTCGGGCTGACTCCCAACGCCCAGGCGCTGAAGCAGTACGTCGCCACCACCTACGCCCCGCCGTCCATTGGCGGGGTGCGTCCTGACCGGCTGCCGGATCACCCTACTGGGCACGCCCTGGACTTCATGGTCTACGGCAACACCAAGCTGGGCAATGCTATCTTCGGTGACCTGAACTCCAACAAGGCTGCGCACAGCATCAAATACTGCCTCTGGCAGGTAGCTAACCACTACGACCACGTTCACTGCACGGTGTTCTAGTCCTGTACCCCTCCCCGTAACAGGCCAGAAGGGGTGAGAACGTCTCACCGGAGGGTCATATATGCCTGCGCCGACAATTCTGAAGCGGAGCCTTGAGTTTCACTTCCCTCGTTCTGTGTCGGTCGCCAAGCAGATCCCACAGACGCTAGAAGTGATTATCACTCCGCTGTCGGACCCGTCTGCGCCTGACCAGGGCACTTATGTCGGAGGGTTGCAGAAGCAGTCTGTTCTGCTGGACGACGACGATAACGTCCTGCTGTTTAGGCTGGTCCCCACAGCCAGTCCGGATCTTCTGGCTCCGGTCACCTACCGGGCTGCATGGCGCGAAGGTGGCGTCATCGGGCGCACGTTCACCTACGACTTTGCTATGCCGGATGCGGACATCCGGTTTGACGAACTGGCCGAACTGGGCCAGATCATCGGTGGTGAAACGTACCTCCAGCAGACCGACCTTGGTGTTCCTGGGCGAGTTGCTAAGCTCAATGACGACGGTGTGCCGGTTGACTCTGACGGCCACCCCGCTGCCGGTGCTGCTGCCCTGGACTCGCTGGCGAACATGGTGGACGACGAAACCACCGCTCGCATGGCCGGTGACGCGACCACCCTGACACAAGCTCAGTCCTACACTAATGCTCAGGTCAATGACCTTTCTGGTCAGGTTGCATCGGATCTGGAGCAGGTTTCCACCACGCTGACGGCGGCGATTGACACTGAAATCGCTGCACGCCAGAACGGAATCGCCACAGAGGTAGCGTCCCGAATTGCCGCTGACGCCTCGCTCAGCACAGTCATCGACTCCCTCAGCACGTCCATCGACAGCCTTTCTTCTGGCCTTGCCACCAAGGCCACCCTGGATAGCTCTGGCCTCTTACCTCTCAGCCAGATTCCCGCCGCCGCGATTACCAATGCTGTCAGCGTCTCCAACCAGGCCGCGATGCTGGCATTGACTTCTGATGATGTACAGCCGGGTGACCTCGTTGTTCGTCCAGACGGCGTATTCGGCCTCTTTGGGCCTAACCCTGCGATTATCGGGAACTGGCTGTCTCTGACCAAGGTGGCGTCGGTTAATGGCTACCAGGGCACGGTGAGCCTTACGGCTTCTGATGTCGGTGCCGTCCCTACGGGAACAAACTTCCCGATTAGCCAGATCACGGGACTGTCAAGCGCCCTAGCTGATCGTGCTACGACAAGCCAGTTGCAGACGCTGTCGGTCACCGTCGATTCCATCCAG
>CAIPNE010000713.1 GCA_903866355.1 uncultured Gammaproteobacteria bacterium | reverse complement strand
GGCAGGCCCGGGCGGGGTATCGTCGTTAGTGACCAGACCAATGCCGAGCATCAAAACGATCGCTACGTTAAACAAGGCAAACAGCGAGCGCTGTGCTAACCGCCCTGGGCGGGGCGGCATAGGGGTAGGGGCCCGCACCCCAGGAACCGGCGGTGACGACTTTTGTCGTGGCAGAACTGGGGCTAGGTTAGGCATTTTTTTCCTGCAAAAAACTCAGTGATCTAAACCGCATGGTCAGCACGCGCTATTAGTCTGTGACGACACAGTCTGGTTGCTTGGCGCCGTATAGCAGCCACTCGTAGGTGGCCACCATTTGCTGACCAATCTGCGCCCAGCCGTAATCTGCGGCCATCCAAGCGCGTCCACGCTGACCGCGCTGCGCGAGTTCGGTCAGCGACAACCCCATTCCCGCCCGCAAGGCCGCCTCAACGGCCGCCCGCTCGGGCCGCACATACCAGCCGGCCTCGCGGGTTGGTAAGTCTTCCCACGGCGTCTCGGTCGTGGTGACCACCGGGGTGCCATGGGCGAGTGCCTCAGCCACCGCAATGCCAAAATTTTCAGAATAAGTCGGCAAGACAAACAGCGCAGCCGTGGCCAGCAAGGTGTGCTTGGCACTACCAGTCACCTCGCCCACAAAGGCCACACGGGGGGTCTGCAAGTCGAGGGCTAGCTTTTGCATGGTGCCGGCGTAGTCGCTGTTCAACGGGCCCGCGATGACGAGATCCCAGTCAGGAAATTCGACGGCCAAGCGGGTCCACGCCGGGAGTAGCAGATCGAGGCCTTTTTTGGGGTCGATACGGCTCAGAAAAACCACCCGACGGCGTTTCGGTGCGGCTGGCAACGGGGGGATTTCTACCCCATTGGGGATGATCGCCACGGGTTGCCGAAATCCAGCTTTGCGGATGTCTGCATATTCGCTGCGTGCGGTGGCGTGGAAAAGGCTAGCGCGGGCGAGCGCGGGCGCCTGCATGGCCAGCCAGAACGGTAATTTTCGCCAGCGTTTGTGTTGCAAGCTCCACTCGGAAAGCATCCCGCGTGGGCTCACCACCATACGCGCGGCGCAGCCGTTCGGTAGCCAGAGCGGGAACACGTTGGCCGCGCGCCACACCCCGTGAGAATGCAAGATGCAGGGCGTGGTGCTGGCCCGCCGCAAATCTAGCCACTGTTGTAGTGCGATGCCTGCCCGCCGTTCCAGCCACCCATCGTAGCGCGTGAGCGGTGCTGCGTAGGGCCAGGTGGCGGGCGGCGCGCCGATGCTGGAGACACTGCACTGCACCCCGGAGCGACACAATTCGTCAGCCAAGCGGGCCACCGAATAAGTCGGCCCCGCGGAGGGATTAGACACCGACTGAATCACTTGAACGATGCGCATCAGGGCTGTCGGGCCGCTTTGGGCATCACCAGATGCACGAGGAGCAACATCACGACGGCCCGCATCCAGTAGGTGTATTGGATCGCATTGCCGTCTTCAAAGCGTAAGCACACGAGATAAATGGTCATGAGCAAAATGAGCAGACGCGGCAGGGTAATGCGTTGGTCCAGATTGGCTAAACGGTTCACCAACCCGATGACCATGCCGATCACCACCATGCCCCAAACAACGCCCCACCAGCCGAAGTTCCAATACAGTTCACCGTTCTGGCTGGGTGAAATGTACGTATCAGGATCAGCGGAAATATGGAAAGCCCGGTTAAATTTTCGCCCGACCGTGGTGTCCGGCTTGTTGGGCAGGAAGTTGCGCGGGACGAACGCGTATTGGAGCGGACTGATAGTACTGCCCTCCTGGAAAGGCACTTCTACGCCGACCTTCGCGACGATGAGTTCTACGCTAGGTTTTAGGCTGGTCCGCGCGGTCACGTATTCGAGCCCGCTGCTAAAGCGCTCGCCGGATGACTCGGCGCCCCCCATCGATGAGCGGAAGGACCCCAACACTTTCTCCAGCGCAGCTGTCCGAGAGAGGCTCTGGCCTTTGAATTCATCGCGAAATTCCGCGAAGAACGAAAAAGAGGCGCTGGCGACCGCCAGCACACTCACCGCGAGGATGACGGGCACCCGCCCCGATAACAACAACTTGGCTATCAGAAAGAGGATGGGGTCCCGGAAAGACTGCTCCTTCGTATCACCGTAGAAGCCGAGGCAGAAATCCATCACGCAGAAAAAACAAAAGACCGCCAGCGCAGGTCGGCTGCCATTTTTCAGGGCTAGATACGCCAGCATCAGCGCGCCAACAGGATTGAGCAATCGTGCCAGGGAAATCACCCCGCCGAGTGGTCCCCAGTAAGGGCTGTCGAGAATCGACTGGAACGCGGTCTGGATAAAAAATACCGCCACAAAGCCGATGGCCCAGAACGCCCCTCCCACCCACCAAATGGCCCTGGTGGCCCATTCGCGCCGACAAATCCCAGCCCCTAGGGGAAGTGCGCGGCTCAGCGCTAGGCCATAGCCCAGCAAAAAGCACACGGCAGAGAGCAGAATAATCATCTCTGCATCAGAAAAAAATGCAGGCGATCGAGCCGACTTAGGCGGTAGGCCAGACAGCAATACAACGAGATCATTGCTGGCAAAAGATAAAAAATACAGGGCCAAAAATGTCAGCGACAAGGCGTGGCGCCCCCGCAAACTGGGCGTCAGGCACAGCGGGAGAAAGCACAGCCCGGACAGGGTAATGACATACGCAGCTGAGCCCAGTGATGCTAGGTTGTTGGTCCCGATCCCATAGGTCACAAGCGCGATGAGGATCCCGTTGATGGCGGCGAAAAAGGGCCAGAGCGCAGTGGTGCGGCGCCGGGGTGTCGGGGTTTGCATCGCAAGTCTCATTCCGAAATTTGTTCCAGCGTGGAGCGCCACGCGGCCCACCCCACCACTACGGGGCACAGCAGCAAGACCCCATCCTAGTACGAGGCGTCTCGCCGCCCATTCTGCAACGTTAATAAGTCATTTTATCGGTGGGGTGGCATTTAGCGCTCGCGCGGCGGGCGGCGGCTGCGCGCGCTGCAAAGAGCCTGCAACATTGCTCAGTATAATGCTGACTTAACTCCCTTGATTGGCAGGCAGATGGTCAGAACCCACCCTATTTGCCGATCTCGGCTCATGCGGACGAGATCGTGTCGGTGACGCGTGGCTACGGCGATGCGAGCCGGCCGGAAGACTTCCTCGATAGCTTTGCCGCCTTCGTCCGTGACAACATGAACGGTATCGCGGCGCTTAAGCTCGTTGTGCAGCGTCCCCGTGATCTGACGCGAGCCGATCTCAAGGCGCTGCGCCTTGCACTCGACCGCAACGGTTATTCGGAAGCCAACCTGCGCCGCGCATGGGCAGACGCCAAGAACGAGGAAATTGCCGCCTCCAT
>CAIPNE010000712.1 GCA_903866355.1 uncultured Gammaproteobacteria bacterium | reverse complement strand
CTTGGCCACACTCACCACCATTGAGGCCATAGGCGATGCGCAAGTCGAAGGCCAGCAAATAGCGACCACAGCGCTTGCCGAAACCACGAACCATATTCTGACGGCTGCCGTGACGCTGGGTTTGCTGGCTTGCTTGGTAGTGGCGCTATCGATCAATCGCAATGTGGTTCAACCGGTTGTTGAGATGGCGAATCACCTGGAGCGAATTGCCAAAGCCGATGGCAATCTCGGCGTGCAGCTGGCCGTGAACTCTCGCGATGAAGTGGGTGAGCTCGCTGGTGCTTTCAACGCTTTCGTCGGCAAGTTGCGGCTAACGTTCGGTGCGATTTCGCGCTTGAGCAGCGATGTGGAAACGGCGTCTCAGCAACTCAGTACGGCCACTAACGTGGTGAGCACCAGTATCGACAAGCAACAAATGGAAACCGATCAAATTGCCACGGCCTTTAATAAACTCGCCGCCAGCGCGCAGTCCATTGCGGATACGACCTCGATAGCCAACACCGCTTCAGAGCGATCGCAGGAACGGGCCGAGGAAGGACGCCAAGTCATGGGCGAAGTCACGCGGTCTATTTCTGGCTTGGCCCACGACGTGCAAAACGCCACCGGCGCCATTTTGGACTTGGAGCGTAATAGCGGGGACATTGGCCGGGTGCTGGATGTGATCCGCGCAATCGCCGAACAAACCAATCTGTTGGCGCTGAATGCCGCCATTGAAGCGGCGCGGGCGGGTGATCAAGGACGTGGTTTTGCGGTGGTGGCAGATGAAGTACGTACGTTGGCGCAGCGTACGGGAGAGTCCACCGAAGAAATCCACAAGATGATCGAGGCGCTGCAAAATACCATTCGCCGAGTCTCGAGTTCCATGGAACAGAGTCGCCAAAAAGCAGTGGCGACTGCCGATACGGCGCTTAAAGCGGAGAGCGCCATTAGCGCAATTGGTACGGCGGTGGACGAGAACCGCCGGCTTAACGCCGAAATTGCCGGGGCCAGTAATGAACAACGTAATGTGACTGAGACTATTCAACAGACGGTGATCAAAACTCACAATCACCTGATTGAAACCTGTGCCGCTGCCGGAGGATCTTTGCGCACGGCCGACGACCTTGGCAATCTCGCGCGCCGCATGAACGAAACCTTGTCGAGCTTCACCGCCGGCTAGGGTGCCGCACTCAATGGGCTATGCCATGGCGGCCCAGTAGGGCCGTCAACTGGACGCGTTGGTGGGGTTCTAATCTCGGCACTCGGCAAGCAGGCTCGTCGTTTTTGTTGGCGGGCGCTAAGTGGCGAGGGCGGGATCTGAGCTTTTTTTTCGCCAGACGCTGGCTAGCCAAATTTGTTGGGCGCGCGGCACGCCCGGCGGGCGAAAGAAATGCGACAACTCCACAAAGCCCGCGTTCGTCAGCAAGTTCCGCCAAGTCTCTAAACTTAAATAAGCCCCGTAGCGGGAGCCACTAAAGCCCTCCTGGTCGCGACCGTGGGGATTAGAGCAAAACAACACGCCGTCCGGTTTGAGCGTGTGGTGCAATTGCGCCAGGACTTGCGGCAGGGCGGTGCGTGGCACATGAAATAGCGTGGCGCAGGCATAGACGCCGTCAAAGGATTCCGCTGGTAGATCGAGTGCCAAGAAATTTTGCTGCCAAACCTCGCAGCCACTGTAGGCCTGCGCCATGGCCACGAACGGTGCGGCGCCATCCAGCCCCACGGCGTGGTGGCCAAGTTCCGTGAAGGTGCGCAGATCCCGTCCCGGTCCACAACCAAAATCTAGCACCCGCCATGGTGGTGGGCTCTGGATGGCGGCGAGCAAGGCGGCGATGTTCTGGCTAACATCATGGTCGAGCGTGCCGGCCTGATAGGATTGGGCATGGTGGGTGTAATGGTCGATGGTCGTCGCCGCGAGTTCCGCCGGCGTCATGAGCACTCCACCACGACGGGGCCGCCGCGTCCCAAACCTAATAGCGTGGCGGCGTTTTGCTCTGCCACTGCGATTTCCAGCACCTCAAAAGAATTCACCAGTGCCAAAAATGAGCCCGGCGTGACGTCGCCATAGGTGCGATGAAAGGGGATGCGGTGACCCGCGGCGCGCACGCTTAGCACCCGACATCCCGCCAAATCCGTCGCATCGATATTGGTGATGAGATTACCAAAGTGGTCGGTGGTCACCACCACGCCGTGAATTTCCTGCCCGCGGCGCGCCGGAGGGTCGATTAACGCCGGCACCCAGTCGGTCGTTAGGGTGCCAATTTGCGCGGGGTAGACCCGTCCCGCTGCCAGTTCGGCGGCCAACGGTGCAAAGAGATCCCGGCCGTGAAAAGTCGCACTCAGGCGATCGATGCCCAAGCCGCGGAGTTTCGGCAGTTCAACGCGGTACACCAGCGCCTGAGTGCGTTCAATCACCCCGGCCAACAGACCGTTATCGGGCGCTAAGAAGGCGTGCCCGTCACCGATCACCAGCAACACGCTGCGTCCTGTACCCACCCCAGGATCGACCACCGCCAGATGCACCGTGCCATCCGGAAAATAGCGATACGCCCGCTCCAGCCAGAACCCCGCCTCAGCCGGCCAATGGACATGGACCTCGTGGGTGAGATCCACCAGCTGCGCACTGCGCAAGCGCCGGAGGATCACGCCTTTCATGGTCCCGACAAATGGGCCGCGATGGCCGAAGTCGGTGGTGATGGTGACGACGCCGGTACCTAGAAATTGTCCGCTCATTTATTTTTTCTCCTCACAGCGGTGACTCGCGGTAGCGGCTGGGTGCCGCCCACCTGCGCAATTCGCTCAAAACCCGCCGCTAGGAAGGGAATCAAGCGTCGGTAAATGAGATCCAGCCGCGAGGACTGGCAACGCCCACCAGAGAGTAAATCGACCCGACCCGTTTCCGCGAAAGTCATCACCAAGGCACCCAGCATAAAGTGAAAGCCCCAGTAGAGATCTCGCACCCGGGCTTGCGGCAGTGCTAACTGCGCCCCGGTGATAAAGCATCCCGCCACCTCATCAAACTGCGCCGACATCACCGAGGCTGTCCAGCGCGGCGAAGTGGAGACTTGCGCGATGAGTTGCGCATAGCTTTTCCAGCCGGCCCCACCCCGCCAGCTCCGCTCCATAAAGGGCCGCGCAAAGGCGTCGATCAGTCCAGCCAGTGTCGGCGGTGTTGGCAGGGCAGCAAACAACTGCAGGCGCTCGTGATTGAGTTCGCTCGCACGCCGCTGCACCACCGCCAGAAAGAGCGCGCTCTTAGGCCCAAAGTGGTAATTGGCGAGCGCGAGCTCAACGCCTGCCATCCGGGTGATTTGCCGTAGCGAAACCCCCTCATAGCCTGCCTGCGCAAAGAGTTCCTCTGCGGCATCCAAAATGCGGGTTTTCGTTGCAATAGGGGATTGTTTGGTGGGCATGGCAGTGCTAATTTTAAGTTGAACGATCGTACAAATTCTATTTTAAAAAAGACCGGGGAACGCCGGCAAATTGGCCGCGTTCTGGCCCTTCAGGCCGGACGCAACCGGGGAGACCACCATGAGCAACGCTTGCAGTCCGGTCCAGCTGGGCTACCTTGGCTTTGAAGTATCTGACCTCTCCCGCTGGCAAGAATTTGCGCCGGAAGTGCTGGGTCTGGCCGTTGAAATTACCGACGAGCTCACTTATCTGCGTATGGATGAGTATGCATGGCGGGTGTGCCTGACGCCCGGCCCGCGTGACGATCTCACGCTGTTGGGTTGGGAAATGCGCGACGCAGCAGCACTGGCTGAGCTCGCAGCCAAGCTGGAAGCGCACGGGGTGGCAGTCAAAAGAGGCGACCGTGAGGCGCTCAATCGGCGCCGCGTGGTGGGCCTTATTGAATTTTTGGACCCCAACGGGATCGCCTCAGAAGCCTACTTCGGCCCGCTTATCAACCGTGCCCAGCCGTTTATCTCGCCATGCGGTGCGGCGCCTTTTGTGACCGGCGATTTAGGCTTGGGGCATCTCACCATGACGGTGGACAGCTTGGAGGACAGCCTGCACTTTTATCAAGATGTGCTGGGTCTGCGCGTGAGCGACTGGGTGCGTCCACAGCCAGAGCGTGGGGTGGAATCGCACCTCAATTTGGCGTTTTTGCGCTGCAATCCACGCCATCATTCGCTGGCGTTTTTCGAGCTAAAGCTGCCGAAACGGCTCCATCACTTCATGCTGCAGAATGAGAGCATTGATGCGGTGGGCAGCGCTTGGTATCGGTGTCAGGACCAACAAGTCCCCATTGAGCTCACGCTTGGGCGGCACACCAACGATGGCATGTTGAGCTTTTACCTGCAGACCCCCTCGGGCTTTAGCGTCGAGTATGGCTGGGGCGCGCTAGAGGTGGATGAAGCCACCTGGCGCACCCAACTCCACACCACCGGCAGCAGTTGGGGTCATCGTCCCCCGCTTGCAGCCGGTTAGGCGTGCCTACCATGGAAGACTTTGGTGCATTGGTCGATCTCGACCGTAAAACCGTCAGCCCCCGGGTGTTTGTGGACGAAGCGGTGTATCGCGCAGAACAGACGCAAATTTTTACGCACTGCTGGCTGTTCGTCGCACACGCCACGCAGTTACCCAACCCGCGCGATTTTCTCACGACCTATATGGGCGAGGAGCCGGTTATCGTGGTGCGCGGTGAAGATGGCAAAATTCGCGTCTTTATTAATTCTTGTCGGCATCGTGGGTCGCGCGTTTGTCGGGTCGATCACGGTACTAACGCGCTGTTTGTCTGCCCCTATCACGGCTGGAGCTACGACACCAAAGGCCAACTGCGCGGTGTACCGCAGATGGATAGCGCTTATCACGGGG
>CAIPNE010000711.1 GCA_903866355.1 uncultured Gammaproteobacteria bacterium | reverse complement strand
CGCAAGCACTCATGCCTTGGGCAGGGTGGTTGATCGGTGCCAAGCTGGGGCCGTTGGTGCAGGCCTGGGACCACTGGATTGCCTTTGTCTTGTTGAGTTTTCTGGGGGTAAAAATGCTCTGGGAGGCCTATCAAGCCCAATTGGATCTGACGGGCACCACGCGCAACGCCGATCTTCGCTTACGCACGCTGGCGCTGCTGGCCATCGCCACCAGCATCGACGCACTGGCTGCCGGTATCACCTTGCCGCTGCTGGGCGCGCCGTTGCTGTTATCGCTGGTCACCATTGGGGTTACCACGGCCCTGCTGAGTGTGGTGGGCTTGTTTGCGGGGCATCGCTTTGGTGCCGTGCTGGGCACCAAGCTCGACATTGCTGGCGGCTTAATCCTCATCGGATTGGGTCTAAAAATTCTCATTGAACATGTTTATTTTGCTAGCGGCTTGACCTAGCCCGGCGCGCGCCATAAACCGGTTTTACGGATACGGCGTCCCAAGGCCGAACGCCGGTTCCTCGGGCATCCGCGCTGTAAGCTAAAGGCTGAGGCTGCCGCGCAACTTGGCAGCTGGTGCTTTTGCTAGCGACGCTGGGTCGCGCTAAAACGTTCTCGCGCGAGGAGACAATTGATGGCCCTTGCTGCTGAGTGTTGGTTGCTGGGACGCCTAGCAACCCCCGTTGGCACGTTGTTGGTGGTCAGCGACACCACGCAACGTTTGCGCGCGCTGGATTGGGCGGGCCACGAGGTGCGTTTGCACCGGCTCTTGCGACTGCAGTACCGCCAGGAGATTTCCTTACAAAACGCCGTGGTGCCCAACGCAATCGAGGAGGCGTTGGCGGCCTATTTCGCGGGGCAACTCACCGCTCTCAACGACCTCCCGGTTGAATTGGGTGGCACGCCATTTCAACGAGAAGTCTGGGCGGGGCTACGCACAATCCCTGCCGGCACCACACAAACCTACGGCGGGCTGGCTGCTGCTATTGGCCGGCCTAGCGCGGTGCGTGCGGTTGGGCTGGCCAACGGCGCTAATCCCATCGCTATGGTGGTGCCTTGTCATCGGGTGATCGGGGCCAATGGCACGCTCACCGGTTATGCCGGCGGACTCCCGCGCAAACAATGGCTGCTGGCTCATGAGGGGCGTTGGCCGCCAGCGACATAAGCCGCGGGTGCGACGGGCCGTGGTGCAGGCAACGACACGCTACCGTCATTAATGCGATGCAACCTAGCACCCTACGCGCGCCTTGGTAGGTGACTGTCCGGCGCATCTTGCAACGATTGACGAGGCACCGCACATGCAGAAAAAATTCAAACCCACGCTTGCAGTGGGCATTTTGGCCGCGACTATTTTTGGCATGTCGAGTGCCTCCGCGGTGCCAACAAGTGACATCCGCATCACCGAGGTCGCTCCTACTGGCAACAGCCACAGCTACGCCGCCGACTGGTTCGAGTTAACCAATATTGGCCTCCTCGCGGTAGACATCACCGGCTGGAAAATGGACGACAGCAGTTTTTCGACAGCCAGCGCGGTGGCGTTGTCGGGCGTCACGAGTATCAATCCCGGGCAGTCCGTGGTGTTCGCCGAAAGCAGTAATTTAGCGACCACCAGAACGGCGTTTATTTCGGCCTGGTTTGCCGGCAGCGCCCCAGTGGGATTCACCATGGGCGCTTATACCGGCAGCGGCGTGGGTTTAGGTGCGAGTGGCGACGGGGTGATCATTTTTAATAGTAGCAATGCGCAAATGGCCAAGGTTTCTTTTGGAACGGCGTCTGCCACCAATACCTTTGACAACGCACAAGGCCTAGATAATACGGCCATCTCTTTGCTGAGCGTGGCGGGCGTCAACGGGGCTTTTAGCGCGAGTCCGCTAGTGGGTTCCCCGGGTGCGGTGCCATTGCCGGCCGCCGTGTGGCTGTTAGGCTCGGCGTTAATGGGCATCGGCACGCTGCGAGCACGTCGGCGACAAACCTAAATCACGGCGCAAGAGCGCGCTGTCACGGTGAGTCAAGGGCCCTGCGGGG
>CAIPNE010000710.1 GCA_903866355.1 uncultured Gammaproteobacteria bacterium | reverse complement strand
TCCGTTGCGCTTAGAATTTGAAGAACTGCTGATCGACGAAGCGTGGCTGCTCGATACCGATCAATTGGAAGCGTGGCTGGAGCTATTTACTGACGACCTAGTCTACCGGGCGCCGGTGCGCAGCAATGTGAGCCGTCTTGCGGAAGCACTGGACGACCCGCGCCGCCTGACGCACATAGAAGATAGTCGGTTTTCCTTGGGGCTACGCGTACAACGCCTACGAACCGGTGCGGCGCATGCCGAGGAGCCTCCCTCGCGAGTTCGGCATTGCGTGTCCAACGTCAAAATTCTGGATCAACAAGATCCCCAACGCGTGCAGGTAGCGTCCAATGTGATGGTGTTTCGCAGCCGTGAGGGCCGCGACGAACACCTCTTTGTGGCCCAGCGGCGGGATTGGTGGCAGCGTGTCGATGACCAATGGCGCTGCTCCCAGCGGCTCATTTTGTTAGATCACGATGTCATGGAAAACATCACCATTTTCTTTTGAGGTCAGCCATGAACGAAGCCACAAAAAAATTATTAGACCTCACTGGGCGGGTGGCCTTGGTCACTGGTGGTGCGCAGGGTATCGGTCAGGGTATTGCCGCGAATCTTGCGGGTGCGGGTGCGGCGGTGGTGCTAGCGGATATCGACGTCGCAACCGCCACGCAGGCCGCTGTAGCGCTGGTGGCACAGGGTCTGCGAGCCGTCGCCACGGCTTGTGATCTGGCGGATCCTGTGAGCGTGCAGGCCGCGATTGCCCACACGGTGGCCACTTTTGGCGCGCTCGATATCTTGGTTAATAACGCCGGCATCTACCCCATGCAGCCGATCGCGCAGATGCCGCTGGCACTGTGGGACCAAGTGTTAAACGTTAATTTGCGGGGTGCGTTTGTGGCGTCCCAAGCCGCCGCGCCGTGGCTGTGTAAAGCCGGACGCCACGGCCGATTGATCAATATTTCTTCCATCAATACCGCCCGAAGCTACGTGGGTATGGCGCATTACGATGCCAGTAAGGGTGGCTTAGAAGCCTTCACCCGCGCTTACGCCTTGGAGTTTGCTAGCCACGGCGTGACCGCCAATGTCATTGCGCCGGGCGCGGTAAAAACGCCGGGCTCGTTTAGCGTGCGCAACAATCTTGCGCAGACACGCGGCGACCCCAGTACGGATGCGGTGGACGCGGAATTCGCCAGCCGCATTCCGCTAGGTCATTGGGCCTCACCTGATGAAATTGGGCAGGCGGTACTGCTGCTGGCAACACCTGCCGCAGCCTATATCACCGGGCAGACGATTTACGTCGACGGTGGCCTTAAACTCACCCTGTAATGGCAAGGAGACTGCACATGTCACAACGGGAATTCGATCGTCATACGGCCCGAGAATGGGCACAAAAAAATATGCAGGGGGTGGCGAATGTCGTGACCCCGACCTACTCCGCCGATTTGTCGAGCATCAACGAAGCCGCTTTGCGCCACGATATTCGCTTGGAGATCGAGCTGAAGTTCTGGGGAGCATTGCTGGTGTCCGAAACAGCGAACACCCTGCCTGAGTACGACCAGCTGATGCGCTGCGCGGTCGATGAGGCCGCTGGACGTTTCCACCTCATCCATCACGCAAGCTTTAACACCCTTGCCGATAACATTGAGGCTGTTCAGCGCAGTGAACGGGCGGGCGCGACCTTGGTGTTGTTGGGCTATCCGCCCAATTTTTATCCGCAATCGGAAGCCGAAATCTACGCCTACACCCGGTCGTTTTGCTCGGTCACCGACCTTGGTGTCATTTTGTTCCCGGTGCCGCTGTGGAACTTCGAGCGCATTCATCCCAGTGCCGGTTTTGGGCCGGATCTCATCGCCCGTCTGTTGGACGACTGCCCTAACATCGTGGCCATCAAAGCCGAGGGCGGCATGCCCAGTATCGGTGGTTTTGTCGATGTTTATCGTCGATTTGGCGACCGGGTGCGGGTGATTGAGCCCATCGAAAGTAATGGTTTGCCGATGGCTACCATCCTCCCGATGCCCTTCATGGGGACGAGCAATTACGAATATTACGGCGGCGCGATCCCGCGCATCTTCGAACTCATCCAACGGGGCGAAATGGACGCCGCCATGGCGCAATACTGGTCTTTGCACCACGCCCGCCAGGCTAATAGCGCCGCCATGGCGGTGCTGGCCGGCACTAATTTTCTGCATCGCATGCTGTGGAAATATCAGGGCTGGCTGCAGGGTTTTAATGGCGGGCCGCTGCGTGCGCCCACCATGCGGCTTAACGACCGCCAGATGAAATCCTTACGGGGTGGCCTGCTGGCCGCGGGTCTGCCCTGCACCGAGGACGACGACGCGGCGTTCTTTGTCGGCCGAAACCCACTTTAAGGCCCACACCTATGCCACTCATTCTTAACCAAGAAGCTGTACGGGCGGCTACCAATATGCGTCAAATGGTGGACCTCATCGACGCCGGGGTGCGCGAGCAAGCCGCGCAACAAGTAGACGTGCCGCCGCGCCTGAATCTGCAAACGAGCAACGGATTTTTCCGCGTGATGCCGGCCGTGATGCGCGGGCAGGGGCTGATGGGCTTCAAGATTTTTAACGGTTCGGTAGAGCACGGCGTGCGCTATCTCATCGGGATTTACGCCGAGCAAGAAGGCTCGCTGCTCGCCCTGATGGACGCCGCCTATCTCACGGGTGCCCGCACCGGCGCCACCACGGGGGTTGCCACGCGCTATCAGGCCCGCACCAACAGCACCAGTGTGGGGGTGATCGGATCGGGGCTGGAAGCGCGCACCAATTTGGAGGCGGTGTGTGCCGTGCGTGACATCACCAGCGCCCGGGTATTCTCGCCGACTCCCGCTAATCGGGAGCGTTTCGCTGCAGAAATGTCGGCCAAACTGGCGCTGGACATCACGCCGTGCACCAGCGCTGAGGCGGCCGTGCGGGGTACCGACATCGTGGTCATCGGCACCAATACCACCCGCCACAACAACGCCTTTGCCTATCACGGCGAGTGGATGGAAGCGGGTCAGCACATCAACTCCATAGGCTCGACCGGCGGCCAGTTGCGCGAGATTAACCCGGCTACTTTTCAGCGGGCTACCCGGGTAGTGGTGGACTCTTTGCAGCAGGTGGAAGAAGAATGCGGCGATGTGGTGGAGGCGATCGCCCACGGCCTGTGGGACACTGAAAGAGTGAGCGAACTCACCCAACTGGTGACCGGCGCGGTGGCGGGGCGAACGAGCGAACAAGAAATCACCCTATTTAAATCGGTCGGAACGGGTCTTCAGGACGTCGTGGCCGGCTTTGCTATTTATCAAGAAGC
>CAIPNE010000709.1 GCA_903866355.1 uncultured Gammaproteobacteria bacterium | reverse complement strand
GGCGCGACGCGCGGCGTCAGTCGCACCAGCGGGTTACTTCGGCATGGCTTTCGGCGTGAGCCATTTGGCGTTCTTGGTCGTTCAGAATTCGCTTTTGTCCTTGTGCGTCGCGCTCGTACAGGTAGGCGGCTTGATCCGTCTCTAAGGCGCGATTTTTAGCCGCCAAGCAGGCTTGTTCGCGCTCGGCTGCGGCTTTGGCCGCAGTGGCGCGGCTGGCTTTGTGCTCGGCCCGGGCCGCGGCATACTCCTCCAGCAGACGTTGTGTGCGCCCGGCATCTGGGGGCTGACTCGGGTGGGGAACGCTGCTTGGGACGATTAATTTTTGCGCTGCTGGGTTCGTGGGACGATCGCCCAAATGCAGTTGTCCGTCGGCATCCACCCAGCGAAAAATTTCGGCCGCTTGGGCGGGCACCCATGCCGCCCACAGGAGCACCGCTAGCGTCTTTTTTAGGTCGTTACGACCATCCATTCGCATCGGCGTCACGCCTGTTCCGGGAGTCTGTCGGCAGTATAAAAGCGCAGCCCTGCCAAGATCCAACGGGTCTTGTTGGTGTGACTGCTGCAGGCGTTACACCTGCTTGGAGGCGGGAAAAATTCCTTTGCGATCTGCGATAAAGCGCCGAAAATCTCGCAAAATTATGCGAATAGTCCGTGAAGTGTTTGGGTGAGCGGAGAATTTTCTCCGCCGCCGCACTTTGCCGGGAATTTGCCGCGGCCCGCAGGCGTTGGTTAGGCTGATGCTGCGTTTGATAAGGATGTCAGGCGTAGGCCGGCGCGGCCAGGACGCTTAGCGTCGGCCTTCAATGCCACCCCGCTGCAGACGGCTCAAGGATGAGCCTACGGGGGAGCCACGCCGGCGCGCGTTTAACCACGCTCGCCGGCGATTTTTTACCCGTGAGACTGGATCAACGCGCGAGGTGCTGGAGCTTGTCGGCTACGCCCTTCCAGTCGTCGGCGTCGGCAGGCGGCTCTTTCATTTCGTTGATCACCGGCCAGTCTTTGGCGAGGTCGATGTTCAGTTGCAGGAAATGCTGCTCGGAGTCCGTTAAATCGTCTTCTGATTTAATGGCTTCAGCTGGGCATTCGGGTTCACACAGGGTGCAGTCGATACATTCGTCCGGGTCGATGACGAGCATATTGGGGCCTTCGTGGAAGCAATCCACAGGGCACACTTCGACGCAGTCGGTGTACTTGCACTTGATGCAATTTTCTATCACTACGAATGTCATATTGAGTCAACGTCTTGCTGGAAGGTGCGCGCATTATAGCGATCGCTCGCGCGAGGGGAACCATGCGGTAGCGTATGGTGTGGCCGTTGGGGCATTCCGCGGTGGCTTTAGTCCGACAGCGTGGCGCGCAAGCGGTAGATTAGGTTCAGCGCGTCGCGCGGGCTGAGCGTGTCGGGGTCGCTCGCGCGGAGCAGCGCCAGGGTAGGGCATTCTGGCGGCGCCGGCACGTCAGGCGTCGCAAGTGGCAGTGGCGTCACGTAATGCGCCGTGAGTAGCGCGAGCCGTGCCCGTGCCCGCTGCACCACCGCGCGCGGCATGCCGGCCAATAGGGCAACCGCCAAACCAAAACTTTGATTGGCCGGACCGGCGCGCACCGCATGCAGAAAAACTACTTTTTCATCGTGCTCAATTGCGTCCATACGCACATTGCTGATGAGGGGAATCTCATTGGCGAGGCTAGTCAATTCAAAATAATGGGTGGCAAACAAGGTAAATGCTTGATTGACCTGTGCCAGATGTTCGGCCGTCGCCCACGCCAAGGACAAGCCATCGAAGGTACTGGTGCCGCGACCGATTTCATCCACTAACACCAGACTTTGCGGCGTGGCATAGCGCAGGATGTGCGCCGTTTCGGTCATCTCCAACATAAAGGTGCTGTGACCGCGACTCACGCTATCGGCGGCGCCGATGCGGGTAAAAATGCGATCCAAAGGACCAAACTCGGCGCGCAGCGCCGGCACAAAGCTACCGCTGTGCGCGAGTACTGCGATGAGCGCCGCTTGGCGCATATAGGTGGATTTTCCACCCATGTTGGGGCCGGTCACCACCAGCATGCGGTGCGCTGCATCGAGGTTTAAATCGTTGGCCACAAAGGGGTCTTCGCAGCGCTGTTCCACCACTGGGTGGCGGCCTTGGGTGATGGTGATGCCGGGTGTTTGCGCGAACTGCGGAGCGTGATACCCAAGGCTCTGCGCGCGCTCGGCAAAGCAGGTCAGGACATCGATTTCCGCGAGCGCTGCGGCGCTGGCCTGCAGCTGCGTGGTGGCCAGTGCCAATTCGGTGAGCAGCGCAGCGTAGAGTTGGCGCTCGCGCGCTAGCGCCTGCTCGTGAGCATGTAAAATCTTGGTTTCAAAAGATTTAAGTTCAGGAGTGATGTAGCGCTCGACGCCTTTTAGCGTTTGTCGCCGGACATAATCCGTCGGCACGTCGTCGCCGCGGCTGCGACCGAGTTCCAAGTAATAACCATGCACGCGGTTGTAGCCCACTTTGAGCGTTGCAATGCCGCTGCGTTCACGTTCGCGACGTTCCAGATCGAGCAGATAACGATCGGCGTCGCCGGCCAATTGCCGCAATTCGTCCAGTTCGGGATCGAAACCTGGCGCGATCACCCCCCCATCGCGTGCAATGGCCGGCGGACTGTCGGCTACTGCTCGGGCTAACAGGTTTGCTTGGGTGGCGTAGGCCGGGCACAGCGCGCAGAGAGCTGCCAAACGCGGTACGGCCAGTGGCGCCAGCAAGTGGGTCAGATGAGGGAGCATGTCCAAGGTCTGGCGCAGGCTGACCAAATCGCGCGGGCGGGCGCTGCCCAAAGCAATCCGCGTGACGATGCGTTCTAAATCACCGGCGCCGCGTAGCTGTAATCGCGCGTCGTCGAGCACGCTGGTGTGGACCAAGGCGCTGACTGTCTCCAGCCGCCGCGTTAGCTCGGTTTGATTCCGGCTTGGCCGTTGTAGCCAACGCCGCAGCAGACGACCACCCATGGCGGTGATGCTGGTATCCATCAATGCCACTAAGGTGTGGCGTTCATCGCCTTCCGGACCGATCGCAATTTCGAGATGCCGCCGGGTTGCCGGATCGAGCACCACCGCCTCCGAGGTCAGTTCCACCATGGGCGGCTGCAGGTGGGGCAAGGGTCCGCATTGGGTTTCCTCGCAATATGCGAGCAGGGCCCCAGCGGCCCCCGCGAGCGCCGGCGCATCGTCTAGCCCTAAGGCCCGCAGACTGCCCAGTTGGAAGCTGGCGCGTAGGCGCCGTTCCGCAGTGGGTGCTGCAAACTGCGCTGCGGGGCGGCGGCGCAGGCCGGGGATGACGAGCGTTGGCTGCCAGCCTTCCGCAACCAGTGTTTCTGCCGGCGCGAGGCGGCTGAGCTCGGCGGCAAGGGCTGCTAGGTCGGTGAGCGGGGTGACCAGGAACCGACCGCTGGCCAAATCAACCCATGCCAAACCCAGAGTTTCGCCGACCGCATGTACGGCCGCCAGCAGTGTTTCGGCGCGCGCGGTGAGCAGTGCATCGTCGGTCACAGTGCCTGGTGTGAGCACGCGGGCTACACGGCGTTCGACGGGTCCTTTGGACGTCGCGGGGTCGCCCACCTGTTCGCAAATCACCACCGATTCGCCGAGTTTCAGCAGACGCGCTAGGTATTGTTCTGCCGCGTGTGCAGGCACCCCCGCCATGGGGATTTTCTCGCCGCCGCTATCGCCGCGACTGGTCAAGGCGATATCGAGGAGGCGGGCCGCGCGTTGGGCGTCTTCGAAGAACAGTTCATAAAAATCGCCCATGCGATAGAACAGCAAACGGTCTGGATACTCGGCTTTAATGCCTAAATATTGCTGCATGACCGGGGTGTGGGTGGCGGGATCACGCATGGTTTTTCAGCGCGTAGGTCCTAGCAGTGCATCGATGCCCGCGTTCAGGACACCGGCCCGCGTGGCGGCGTCCGCCTCCGAGGGGGTCGCGACGCGCGCGGCTTCGGCCACGCTTTGAGAGGCTTGGCGCAGCCGCACGATGCCCAGGTTGTACCAAGCTTTGGTGAGACTAGGCGCGTATTTCACGCTCTCCTCGTACGCCGCCGCAGCGACTTTCAGCTGGCCGCTACGAAAATAGACGTTGCCTAGCTTGAACCACAGCTGGCCGTTGCTGGGATCTTGGCGCACCAACGCGAGGTATCGCTCCTCGGCAGCATCCCATTGTTCGGCGTTATAAGCGGTTTCGGCTTCCAGCAGCACGCTGGCGGGGTCACCCACAGGCGGGTTTGGTGGTGGCGAGGAGGGCATGGTCGGCGCGTGCGTGCACGCCACCAGCGCGCCGGCCATCAGCCACCCGCTGGCGAGCGCACGAAAATTGCGGCGAAATTCAGGACCGGACATGGCTTCTCGATACTCAAATGCGGTAGACAGACACTAAGACTGGCAATATAGCAGCCCCAACCCTCGCTGCCAGCGCGCTTGCCATCTTGAATTTATGGCGACGCAGCCCCATCTTCGAGGGTCGAATCCAGCAACAATCGGGCCCATGCCATGACCACTACTGCACCTAAAGAAACTCTGGGGTTCCAGTCTGAAGTTAACCAACTTCTGGACCTCGTCATTAATTCGCTTTACAGCAACCGCGAGATTTTTCTCCGGGAGCTTATTTCCAATGCCTCCGACGCGATTGAGAAACTGCGCTTCTCGGCGCTGTCTGACGAGGCGTTGTATGAGGGTGACGCCGCTGCTGGGATCGAAGTCGATTTCGACAGCGACGCCCGCACCGTCACTCTACGCGATACCGGTATTGGAATGACCCGCGAGGATGTCATCTCTCATTTGGGGACGATCGCCAAGTCCGGCACTAAAGAATTTTTTGGTGGTTTGAGCGGTGACGCTCGCCAAGACTCTCAGCTCATCGGCCAGTTCGGCGTGGGCTTTTATGCGGCGTTCATCGTCGCCGACAAAGTCACCGTCTTGTCGCGCCGGGCTGGCAACGGGCAAGAAACCGGCGTGCGTTGGGAGTCTGATGGACGTGGGGAGTTCACGGTTGAAGCTTGCCTGCGCAGCCGCCGTGGTACCGAAATTATTCTTCACCTGAAGGAAGACGCCCAAGAATTTGCCGACGCCTACCGCCTGCGCGCGCTGGTCAAAAAATACTCCGACCACATCGCGGTGCCGATCACGATGCCGGCCATTGCACCCCCAACCGAAGGCGAGGAGACCCCCGCTGCGCGGGAGACAGTCAACAGCGCCACGGCTTTGTGGGTACGCAGCAAGCAGGATATTCCTGACGCGGATTACCAGTCGTTTTATAAGCACATTGCGCATGATTTCGAGGACCCCATGGCGTGGGTGCATACGAAGTCCGAAGGCAAACTGGAATACACCACCCTGTTTTTTATTCCTGCGCGGGCGCCTTTTGACCTATTTGATCGCGACGCGCAGCACGGCATCAAGCTGTATGTGCAACGCGTGTTCATCATGGACGACGCCGAGCAATTGCTGCCACGTTACCTGCGGTTTGTGCGAGGCATCGTGGATACCCGCGATCTGCCGCTCAATGTTTCACGCGAGCTGCTACAACGTAACAAATCGATCGACACCATCCGTGGCGCTTCGGTGAAGAAAATCCTGGGGCTGATCGAAACCCTGGCCGAAGGCGAAGACTACGCGAAGTTCTGGCAGACTTTTGGACGAGTCCTGAAGGAAGGCATCATTGAAGACGCCAGCAACCGTGAGCGGGTGGCCAAGCTGCTGCGCTTTGCCAGCACGCATACCGATCAAGCAGAACCTACGACCGCGCTGGAAGCCTATGTTTCACGCATGAAGGAAGGTCAGAAAGCGATTTATTTCCTGACGGCCGAGACCCACGCAACAGCCAAGTCTAGTCCGCATCTGGAAGTGTTTCGGGCACGGGGCATTGAAGTGCTGT
>CAIPNE010000708.1 GCA_903866355.1 uncultured Gammaproteobacteria bacterium | reverse complement strand
AGTGTGGAGACGACAAAATTTGTCCAATTCTCTATCTGGAACATGAACTATCACGCTGAACATCACGCGTGGCCAAGTATCCCTTGGCATGCCCTGCCCGCCACCCATACTCGGGTTGAGAAACATCTCGAGTCCTTCGTGCCGGGCTATGCCGCGTTGCACCGCAGTGTGTTGCGCGGCAATACGTTACCGTGCGGCGATCCGTAGCGGTTTTTCCCGACGCGTCGCGGAGCTGTCTGATTCGACGACGATGCGGCGATCGCGATCACCGTCGACCTGCTCAACACCCGGCAGGGCGCGGGCACCCTGAAAGAGCAGAAAAAAATTCCAGTCAAACTGGTGGCGTGTCAGGCAGTCGCGCTAGGCACGCGCTCGTGCGACTGCCGAGGAGACATCGTCTAGCGGGTCAAGTGCTCAAACGCATGGCCCGTGCGCAGCACCACATCGTCTTCACCCTGACGACCGGTGAACATGATGCCCACCGGCAGACCGTCCGACAGGCCGGCCGGCACGCTCATGGACGGATGGCCGGTGGCGTCGAAGGGTGCGGTATTGCCGATCATGTCCAACGCGCAAGCCATCATCACATCTAGGCCAGCGTCGGGTGGCGGAATGCGATGGGCCTTCATCGGCGTGGTGGGCATGACCAGAATGTCGAATTGGCGCATCGCATCGTCATAGGCGGCGCGTAATAGCGGCACGAGGTTGTGGGCCTTGGCCGAATAATAATGGCCATAGCGGCGACGCATGGCGAGACCGAACAACATCACAGTCTTGACGGTGACGGGATAGTCATCGGCGCGTTCACGCCGCGCGCGACCATAGAACTCGATGGCGCTGAGGGGAAAATGGCCGCGCACATTCGGCCCGCTTGCACCCTGGTCGGTGAAAGTTGAGAGGGTGTTATCCATGATGCTGCTGAACATGATGGCCGGCCCCTGCAGATGCAGAGGGATCGAAACATCTTCGACCACCGCGCCGGCTTCGCGCAGGCGCAGTGCTTGCGTACGCACCATGGCATCAACATCGGCTTGTGCACCCGCTGTACCAAAACCTTCTTGCACGATGCCAATCCGCAGTCCTTGCACACCCTGCGTCAGCGCGCTCACATAGGGTTTGGCTTGCAGACCGGCAAATTGACGGGGATCGCGGCCATCGTCATAACCCGCCAGTACTTCCAGCAGTAGCGCGCAATCGGCACTGCTCATCGCCATTGGGCCCAGGTGATCGACCGATTGTTCGATGGGTGCGGCGCCGGTATAGGGCACCAGGCCATAGGTCGGCTTGAGGCCGCACACACCGGAAAACGATGCCGGCATGCGCACCGAACCACCTTGGTCACTGCCGATCGCCAGATCCGCTTCGGCGGTCAGCAGCAAGGCTGCGCAGCCGCTGGACGAGCCGCCGGTCATGTAGTCGGGATTGCGCGGGTTGCGCACCGGCCCGGTTGCCGACGTATGGCTGCCACCCGAGAGGCAGAAGTTCTCGCAGGTGGCTTTGCCTACCACTTCCGCACCGGCGTCGAGTACGCGGGTGACGACGGTCGCGTCTTCATCGGGTACAAAGCCTTCCATCACTTTCGAGCCGTTCATCATCGGCAGTCCGGCGACGCCGATATTGTCCTTAATCACGACGCGTTTGCCCGCCAGTTTGCCGCTGGGCGCACCCTTGATCGAACATTTCCAATACCAGGCGTTATAGGGGTTGTCCGCGGCACTCGGGGCATGGCCGGCACCACGTGGATATTTGACCGGCAAGCGCGGCACCTGCATGGCGGCAATAAGGTTGAAGTTGGCGGTCAGCCCCGCCATGAAGCTGGCATACAGGTCGAGTTCCGCATCGGATAGCGACATGCCGAAGGTATCGGCGCAAGCGCGCAATTCGGCGCGGGCGATGGGTGGCACGGCTTGTGATGTGGACATGTTTGTTCTCCTGTGGTGCGCCGCGCCTGAGTGCCGAGCGTGTCAACAACATAACGCAATCCCAAGGAGGATAGCTTCCTGTAAATGGTGATGGGCGCGGTAATGGGCAGCGGGCTTGCAGCAGGTGTGGCCAGCGGGTGATCAATCGGCTCGGGTGATGCGCAAGCGGTGCGGCGCGTGGTGTTCACCCCAGCAGCGAATTAGGTGAGCACGCCGACCACACAAGCCCCCATCATCGTCGCGATGGCCCCGCCGAACATTGCGAGCAGGCCGATGCGCGAGAGATCATGCCGGCGTGATGGCGCGAGGACGCTGATTCCGCCGATCTGTATGCCCACGCTGGCGAAGTTCGCGAACCCGCAGAGTGCGTAGACCGCAATCAAAGCCGACCGCGGCGAAAGGAAATTCGGATCGGCTTTGAATTGCTGGCTCATCTCGTTGTACGCGATGAATTCGTTGAGCACGGTTTTCATCCCGAGCAACCCACCGACTTTGGGGCAGTCGGCCCAGGGGATGCCGCACAGCCACGCCAGCGGCGCGAAGACTACGCCGAGCATTTGTTCGATTTTCCAGCCGCTGTAGATGGTGTTGCCATCGGCTCCAATCGCAGTCGCGCCGAGACCGACTGCACCTGTTGCCCAGCCGACCAGTGCATTCAGCAGTGCGATCAACGCCGTGAATGTGATCAACATCGCGCCGACATTTACCGCGAGTTTCAATCCCTCAGAAGTACCTCGCGTGGCGGCGTCGATGAGATTGGCATCGAGACGTTCAACGTTGAACGCCACACCGGCGGCGGTTTGCGGCGTTTCCGATTCGGGCATGATCAGTTTCGAGACCACAAGCGTCGCGGGCGCGCTAATTAAACACGCGGCTGCGAGGTGTCCGCCGACGTTTTGCACGAAATCGTTCAGCAGCAGCGCGTAGAACACGAGCACACCCGTGGCGATGTTCGCAAAGCCGCCCACCATGATCACAAACATTTCACTACGCGTGGCGGTGGCGAGGAACGGGCGAACCAGCAGCGGCGCTTCGGTCTGACCGACGAAGATATTCGCAGCTGTGCTGAGCGTTTCAGCGCCGCTGGTGCCGGTGGTTTTGTGCATGATCCACGCTACGCCGCTCACGATCCACGTCATCACACCGAGGTGATACAGAATGGCCGTCAGCATGGACACGAACATGATGGTGGGCAACACCGAAAACGCGAAGCTGGCAGCGAGCACAACGGAGCCGACTTCTTGGCCGTTGCTGTCACGCGCTTGTGTCGCCCAATCAACCAGCGAACCGAACAGCAATCGCGCGCCTGAATCGGAATACGCCAGAAGATTCTGAATGCCCGCCTGCACCGTCGCGAGCATCTTCGGCGAGAACAGAACGAGCGCGCCGAAGGCGAACTGTAAAATGATTCCCCATATCACCACGCGCGTCGGAAACTTGCGCGAGCCGTACGCCTTTCCAATCACGTAACAAATTAGGATGAACGCAAACAATCCAAACAGCGATTGCGAACGTTCCAGAATTGTGCCCGGCAGAATGGCCGGCGCGGCCGAGAGGATCATGAGGCGGACGGATGTCGACCGGACGTCGCTTTGTGCAATTTCCGTCGCATCGCACCCAAGCCCATCAGAGCTCGCGAAGCCGCGCAGCGCCACGAAGGATCGCGAAGACAGGTAAGCGTTTTAAGATCTTCTCCTGCGCGCAGCTTCGCGATCCTTCGCCTCTTGGCGAGCTCCGCAGCCGAGCGAGTTACCACCCCATCTCGCCCGTCTTCACGGACGCGTTCAAATCAACGCACACCACATGCCCATCCGCCAGCGCCAACTTCGTCTTTCCGCCGACGTGCCAAACCGCGCTGTAGATCGCAGCGGTTTCGCTGAACAGAATCGTGTGCGATGCATCGCGCCCTTTCGTGAATTGCACGCCCGCCAAACCGCGCTCTGGCGTAATCGCCAAATTCGGCTGGCCGACGGCATTGAACAGGTAGCTGTTGCCGACCCAATCAAAATGACTCACGCCCAGTTGCGTCCACTTCGCGACGATGTCATCGGATGGACAGTGAAACATCTCAATCTTCCCGCCAACATACGGATTCAGCGGCCGCGGCTGAAAGCGATTGAACAGCCCAGCTTGGCCAATGTTCGCGTTCCCCGTTTCCTGCCCGCCGTAGACGTACCAATCCATGCCGTCGAGGCTGGGGTTTGCGCCGCGCCAGAATGTTTGCTGTCGGGCGTCGATGAGATGATTGTTGAACGCAATGGAAATCTGCTGAAGGTTCGCTGCACAACGCACAACCAACGAGTGCTGTCGCACGCGCGAAAGCGCAGACAACAGCACGGCGATCAGCATTGCGATGATGCCGATAACGAAAATCCGCGTGAACGATTGTGCTGGCCCATACATCCTCCAATGTACCTCTTGGTATAGGAAGCATAAACGCTGCCTACTTCGAAATCGAGATTGCCAAGCATCACGGGACACCCACTTACACCGACATCAAGCAGCATCACCACTGCACCATCACGGGACATCCACTTTCTCCGCACTACCCCGGGGAACAGATGCTTAAAGGCACCCGCCACGCGCGGCTTGGTGAACCCTCTGACATCGCCTCGATGGTGGCGATGCTGGTATCTGACGAGGTCGCGTGGATACAGGGGCAGTCGGTGGGGTGAATGGGGGCTTCGTTTTTTTGAGCAGCTGACTTGCGTTTCATCGCGAACAGCTGAGATTGGCTCAGAGCTTGGACGCTCTCGTCAGAACCTCACCGAATCATTAGGTACCCGGCCTGCGGATCAGCATGGAGTTCCGCGACGCGCACTGCGTTCGCGCGCAGCAATCCGGCTATCTGCCCTGTGCTGCAGTTTCCGCGGGTGATCCAAACGACCCTGGGTGGGAATCCTTTCACAAGGCTGCGCTCGTGAAAATCCGAATCCTTGCTGACGATCGTGTATCCGTGTTGCCGTGCGTGCTCCCAAACGTCCTCGTCGCTTGCGTTGCCCAGGCCGATGTCATGGACAGGTACTGAGCCGGGGAACAAGTCCGAAAGCAACGAGATCAGCCGAAACGACAGATTCTCGTCAAACAGCAGTTTCATGCATTACCGACCAACTGGTGGCGTTCCCGGTCCGCCGCATAGGAGAGGCAGGCGCGAATGTCATCGGTGGTGAGGTAAGGGAAATCTGCGACGATCTGTTCGGGCGTCATGCCTGACGCCAGATAATCAAGCACCTCATAGACCGTAACGCGCAAACCGCGGACGCATGGCTTTCCGCCGCGCTTTCCTGGCTCCATGGTGATCACGTCTTGATAGCTCATGATTCGAACTCTGGTCAGGTCTGGATGGGCGAGGTCGTGGGCGCCTCGAGACTCGAATTGTGCGCCACCTCGAGTACTAGGTTACACACTTTCGTCCGTCTCCCTCAGCGCTGGCAAATCCCGGGAAGCTCAGAGAGGTCTGTTGGCGCAGCGATTGGCGGCGGCGCCAAAACGCGGCGCCAAAACGGCGCCAAAACGGGACACCCACCTAACGGCCGACAACACCGCCAAAACGCACCGCCAAAACGGGACACCCACCTAACGGCCGACAACGGGACACCCACCTCGGGGGACCAGCCCACAACGGCCACAACGACACAACTAGCACAAAACGGGACACCCACCGTAAGCGCAACACAAAACGCAGCCCACAACGGGACACCCACCTCGCACCCAAACCAGGACACCCACCTAGCGGATTGCCTCCGCCTCATT
>CAIPNE010000707.1 GCA_903866355.1 uncultured Gammaproteobacteria bacterium | reverse complement strand
CCCCGGCGTCATCGAGGCCGTGCTCTATCAGGGCGGACCCGGGATGGCCGCGGCGCTGTGTGGTGGCCTGATTGCGGGGATCGCAGCCTACGTCAAAGCATTGGACCCCAGTATTCGTATCATTGGGGTGGAAGCGGCCGAATCAGCGTGTATGGCGCGCGCACTGGCGGTTGGCGAGCGGGTGGCGCTGGATCGCGTGGGGACATTTGCCGATGGCGCTGCCGTGCGTCAGGCGGGGGTTGAGCCTTTTCGGATTGCCCGTGAATACGTGGATGAAGTCCTGACCGTTTCTATCGATGAAATCTGTGCGGCCGTAAAAGACATCTTCGAGGATACGCGCGCGATCGCCGAGCCGGCGGGGGCCTTGGCGATGGCGGGTCTTAAGCAGTACGTCGCGCGTGAGGGGCTGACCGGGCAGACGCTGGTCGCTATCTTGAGCGGCGCCAACGTCAATTTTGATCGTCTGCGACATATCGCCGAACTGGCAGAACTGGGTGAAAAGCGTGAAGTGCTGCTGGGTGCGACCATTCCCGAGCGCCCCGGGAGCTTCCGACGCTTTTGCCACGCCATTGGTACGCGGGGGATTACCGAGTTCAACTATCGCTATTCAGACAGCACTAACGCGCGAGTTTTTGCCGGTGTACAGCTACGGCCGGTGGCAGGCGATAAGGCCGCTTTGATGTTGGGTCTGCAGGCGCAGGGCATCGATGCGGTAGATATGTCGGACAACGAGCTCGCTAAAATGCACGTCCGTCACATGGTGGGTGGGCATGCCGGCGCGCTGCAGGACGAGCGGGTACTACGGGTAGAATTTCCCGAGCGCCCGGGTGCGTTGCTGCATTTTCTGAATCAGGTGGGCGACCGCTGGAACATCAGCCTGTTCCACTACCGCAACCACGGTGCGGCCTATGGTCGGGTGTTGATGGGACTGCAAGTGCCCGCCGACCAGTCATCGGCGTTCGAGGAGTTTCTGGCCGGCCTCAAACGGGACTACGTCGAGGAAGTGGACAATGTCGCCTACGAACTCTTTCTGCGTTGAGCGGGCGGCGCTCAACGAGGCTATGCGGCGGTTGGAGAGCGACGGGCTAAACCGTGCGGCTGCCGGTAATGCCAGCGTGCGTACGCCCCACGGGCTGATCATTACGCCCACCGGCGTGGTGCCGGCGCGGTTGGCGCCACACCAGATGGTCGAGATGACGCTCGCCGGTGACGTGCTCAGCGAGGCGTGGCAGCCTTCCAGTGAGTGGCGCTTTCATCGTGACATCTACCTCGCCCGCCCCGCCATACAGGCCATCGTGCACGTGCATTCGCCTTACGCCACCGCGCTGGCGTGCACCCGCAGCGAAATCCCCGCATTTCACTACATGGTGGCCGTTGCTGGTGGCGACAACATCCGCTGCGCGCCCTATGCCAGATTTGGCAGCCAACTGCTGTCTGACTACGCAGTAGCGGCGCTGAACGAGCGTCGCGCTTGTTTGTTGGCGAATCACGGACTCATTGCGCTGGGCGCTGATCTCGACGCGGCAATGCGTTTGACGCTAGAAGTAGAAGAACTCGCGCGGCAATATTTGCTGGCGCTACAAACCGGGCGCTTGGTGTTGTTGTCACCGGCCGAAATGAGCGATGCGCTGGAGGCTTTTAAAACTTATGGTCAACCAAAGAAGTAGTGGCCCGCTGGAGGAATTTACCCGCCGTCCGGTGTTACGGCTGGCGGTGAGCTGCCCCGATTTGCCGGCAGCACGTCTGTTTTACGTCGGGACGCTGGGTTGCGGGGTCTTGTCCGAAACCGCCGATTCCTTAGTGATCGATTTCTTTACTTGCCGCCTTTACGTACACCGCGGGCCTGGTGCACCACCCGCCGAGGTAGCCGGCACGCCCATGGAGTTTGGGTTGGAGACCGGCTGGGAAGACTGGCACCGGGCGGTGGACCACCTCAATTACGTTGGGGTGCGTTACGCCTCGCCACCCAGCATTCGCGAGCGTGGGACGCCGCGCGAAGCGGCGCATTTTTCCATCGCCGATCCGGGCGGCAACCGCTTGGGCTTCACCGCCTGGCGGCACCCTGAGCGCTCAGAAAAATAAGGCGTGTAATTGGGCGCCGGGATCTGGCTCCCGCATAAAAGCTTCGCCGACTAAAAATGCATTCACTTGGCGGCTCCGCAGACGGGCCACCTGCGCCCGGGTTTGGATGCCAGATTCGGAAATCGCCAGCCGATCGGCGGGCATGTCGCGGAGTAGGTCGACGGTGGTTTCGATATCCGTGACAAAACGCTTGAGGTCGCGATTGTTGATCCCAACGAGCGGCAAGCGCAGGCGCAATGCGCGTTCTAGTTCTTCGCGGTCATGCACTTCTACCAGCACATCGAGATCCCACTGGCGCGCGGTGTCGGCCAGCAGCTGTAAGGTGGCGTCTTCTAGGGCGCGCACGATTAACAGCACGCAATCTGCGCCTAGCGCGCGCGACTCCATAATTTGGTAGGGGTCACACATAAAGTCTTTGCGCAGGATAGGCAGGCTGCAGGCGGCCCGTGCGGCGCGCAAATGCTCATCAGCACCCTGAAAAAAACGCTCGTCGGTGAGCACCGACAGGCACGCCGCACCACCAGCGGCGTAGGAGGCGGCAATTTCGGCGGGCACGTAGTGTTCGCGGATGACGCCTTTTGATGGCGAGGCTTTTTTGCATTCGGCGATGACGGCCGGCAAACCGCGCGCGATCTTGGCGCGCAGTGCTCGCTCAAAGCCACGCGGGGGGGGCAATGTGGCGCAGAAATCTGCCAGTTCTGCTGCGGGCCGCTGGCTCTTGCGCAGCGCAACTTCGGTGCGCTTGTGGGCCATGATTTCCGCTAGCAGGTCATGCCCGGGCGCGAGTGCTGAGGTTTCGTTGCTCATGTCGAGGGGGTCTCCGCTGCTTGTGAATAACGAACGTAACGCGCAAAGCTTTCGCGCGCCGCCCCGCTGGCAATCAGCCCACCGGCTAACCCATAGCCTTCTCGCAGATCCTCCGCGTAGCCACACAGATACAGCGCGGCGCCGGCATTGAGCGCCACGATGTCGCGGGCGGGGCCTGCCTCGTTGGTAAACACGCGGTTAATCACGGCCAAGCTTTCGGTCGCATTGGCGACCCGCAGGGCCGACAACGGTGCGCCGGTGATGCCGAGGCTGGTGGGATCAAACTCGTAGTGGCGAATCTCGCCGTGATGGAGTTCGGCGACAGCGGTCGGCGCGCCGACGCTAAATTCATCCAGCCCATCGGCGGCATGCACCACCAACGCTCGTTCAACTCCCAACCGGGCCAGCACCTGCGCAATGGGGGCTAGCCAAGTGCGGTCAAATAAACCCATTAGCTGCAGCGGCGCAGACGCAGGGTTGGTGAGCGGGCCGAGCACGTTAAACAACGTGCGAATGCCGAGTTCCCGGCGCGGACCTGCCGCATGGCGGGTGGCGTTATGGTGGGCTTGGGCAAACATGAAACCGAAGCCCGTATCGCGGATGGCATTCGCAATGGCGGCCGGCGACAGGTCCAAGCGCACGCCGGCCGCTTCTAGGACGTCGGCAGAACCGCTGCTGCTAGAGACGGATCGATTGCCATGCTTGGCGACATAGCCACCACCGGCTGCCACAACAAACGCCGCCGCGGTGGAAATATTGAACGTGCCGCTGGCGTCACCACCGGTGCCGCAGGTGTCGATCAACGGGCGACAGTCGGTTGTTACCTTCACCGACAGTTGCCGCATGACGCTCGCCGCGGCGGTGATTTCATCCACGGTTTCACCCTTCATGCGTAGCGCGACCAATAGCCCTGCGATCTGTGCGGGCGAGGTTTCGCCGGTCATGATCTGGCGCACCGCCGCCATCATGTCGTCAAAGGGGATGTCGCGCCGGGCGACAGCGGCGTTAATAGCAGAGCGGATGGGCATCGGGTTGTTCTCTTAGGCCGCGCGGCGCGTTTGGCTGAGTTCAAAGAAATTTTGGAGCAGGGCGTGGCCATGTTCGGTGAGGATGGACTCGGGATGGAATTGCACACCGTACACCGGCAATTCGCGATGCCGCACGCCCATTATTTCGTCGCGCGCCCCGTCGGGCAACGCTGTCCAGGCGGTAATTTCGAGGCACGCCGGGAAACTCGCCTGCTCGATCACCAGCGAGTGATAGCGGGTTGCGGTGTACGGGTTGCCGAGGCCTTGAAAAAGATCGGTGTTGCGGTGGTGGATAAGTGAGGTCTTGCCGTGCATGACTTCCCGCGCGTGGATGATTTTTCCGCCGAACGCCTGCCCGATCGTTTGATGCCCCAGACAAACCCCCAGAATGGGCACCACCCCCGCCAATTCACGCACCACTGCCAGCGACACGCCCGCTTCGTTAGGCGTGCAGGGTCCTGGCGAGAGAATGATGTGGTCTGGCTGCAGCGCGCGGATTTCTGCCACGGTAATGGCGTCGTTCCGCCAAACCTCGACCCGCTCCCCCAATTCGCCGCAATACTGCACGAGGTTGTAGGTGAAAGAGTCGTAGTTGTCGATCATGAGGACCATCGCGACGGTTTCCTATTTGAAGTATCTGAGCATAATTCTGACCAAAAACGGTTTCTCAACACCCGCTGGGATGCCCACTCCTCTAGGTGGTGGCTGCGGTCACCCAAAAAGAACCGGCTCATGAACACCCAAAGCAGCAGGCCGCCATCTTCCCCCAGAACGGGCGGGCAATGCATCTGCGGCGTTGGCGCAAGTTGGCGATCTGCGATAGCCGCTAAATAGCCAAGCACGATCTGAGGCCTTAAACGCACCCTGCTAGGGTGTCGCTCGGGGCTGCCGTCTTCGCCCCTCGACCCAGAAAATTGAGGACAGGCAGGCGCTTGCTTGGGCGAGCTCGAGCAACAATGTGCTTTGGATCTCGAGGCGGGCAAGTCGGCGCTGGCGCGCAAACTGCCACCCAACTGCACGCGCGCGCGCCTGCGGGTTCCGTGCATTGCTGGCGATGGTTGATCCTGCCAATCCCTTGAGTGTCACCGTAGCTGCGGGTAGTTTCCACGACGACACCTTGAGCGTTCAGGCTAGCCGGTGCGAATGGCTCTAGGTTGCGAGCAGGGCGTTCAGGTTTGCCGGCGGTAACTTTTAGGTTGGCCCGTACGTCTAACCCAGTAACGAACTATTCCGTTCGACGATAACCGGAGCATCCTCATGAGCACTCTCACTTTCCGCGATCGCGAGTTGGTAGCGCTAGGCGCCGCGCTCGCCAGCAACTGCATTCCCTGTGTTGAATACCACGTGGCCGAGGCTCGTAAGGCTGGACTGTCCGACCACGAGATCAACGAGGCCATCGAACTTGCAGACAAAATAAAGAAGGTCCCAGCGAACAAAGTCCTCCAAGTCGCGACCGCGCTGCTGGGAGATGGGGCAACCGCAAAGGCTGGGAGCGGTGGCTGTACGCCGGCACCGGCCGGCAAGCCGGCGTGCTGCTGAGTTCGGAAATGCTCGCATTTGAAGCCATCGCCCGCGAGTTCTCAGCCCCCCTGCGGCGGCATCTTGAGCACCAGGTGGGCAACTCGGCGACCGCGGCGGATTTGCTGCAGGAAACTCTGTTGCGGGCGTCGCGCAAGCTCGACAGTTTTGAGGGACGCTCGTCCCTCAAAACTTGGCTCTACGCGATTGCGGGGCATGTCGTCGCCGACTACCTCCGCCAGCCGGCACGCCAGCAGCAGATTGTTGCCATTGATGAGGCGGGCGACATCACCGATGGCACGGCGGCGCTCGATGAGCGCCTAGTCATCGACGAGATGAACCGCTGCGTGCGCGAAGTCATCGACAGCCTGCCACCAGACTACCGAACCGCCCTCATCCTGCACGATCTGGAAGGCATGGACGGTGCACAGACGGCCGAGGTGTTGGGCATTTCGCTGGGCGCGACCAAGGTGCGGATACATCGCGCCCGGGCCCGCCTCAAGGAGGCTCTGCAGTACAGCTGCGATTTCTATCATGACCGCGAGAGTGTGCTGCGCTGTACCCGACCGGATTGACGGATTCCAAGACCCGCCAGGATTTTTGGGTCACTGACAGGGTGCCGATCGCCGCCCGGCACTTGACCCTCGCGCTCTTTATTTCCAGTGGGCTACCGCAACGGGGGCCAGTCACCCCAGTGCCCGCGAAAAACGCGGTGCTCACACCTCTCAGAGGGTTCGCCGGTGTCTCTTGAGTCTGCTGACCGGGTGCTTTTTCAATCTGACGCCTGTCCACGAAAATGGCCAAATAGTCCCAATTCGGGACGGTGTTTCTGCGAATGGACGCCGGTTGAGGCTGGGCT
>CAIPNE010000706.1 GCA_903866355.1 uncultured Gammaproteobacteria bacterium | reverse complement strand
TTTCGAATACCACAGGGGATACATTGCCGAGCGAGCTGTGGCGCCTCGTCGGGGTGTAGAACGTCTCGATGTAGTCGAAGACGGCAAGCTTGGTGTGGTTGCCGCTGACTGGAATCGCCTCATCCAGTCCGGTATCGGACTTCAGGGTCCTACCCAATGGTCTAAGATGGCGGTCCATGAAAACGACCGTCCTGCTCGACTTTCAGGCCATCCTCGCGAATAGCGCCCAGCCCGTTTACCTCGCCTTGGAGTTCACCGCCCCCGGCCAATACTAGGCCATGCAACTCTAGGTGCCTTTTCAACCGCCAGAAAGAGTCGCTGTTCGCGCCGCCGGTCACACCCGGCGGAAGCATTTGGGCAAAGATTACCAAGGCGATCAGCAGCCCGCAGCCGAAAGGCATTGGTGACTCGCCCCGCTTAGGGATCGACACGCTTGTTTGTGTGTATCACTTGTGTTGACAATAAAGTTCACCCATCATGGCCACCGCTACTGCTCAAATCCATCTGCGCACTCCGCCCAGGACCAAATCATTACTGATCTTGGCAGCGGAACTCTCAGGCGCGACCAATCTGACCGACTACATTCTGCGTGCTGCCGTCGAGCGGGCCCATGCCGACCTCCTCAGCCAGCAGACTTTCGCGCTTAAGAAAGGTCCATGGAATGAATTTGCGAAACGGTTGGACGCGCCGGAACGTGACTTGCCCCGTTTGCGCAAACTTCTGAGGACTCCCGATGTCTTCGCCCAAAACGCTCAATCGACCTGAGCCGCTGGGAGCGCATCATCAGGTTGCCGCATTCGATTGCGGTGCTTTGATACTTGACGAGTTCTTGTCCCGCCACGCGCTTGGCAACCACCAATCCGGGACCGCCAAGACGTACGTCGCGACCACAGACAGCCATAGCGTTGTCGGCTATTATAGTTTGGCTGCATCACAGATCCTCTACGCAGATGCACCTTCCCGCCTGCAAAGGGGTGCGCCGCGCCACCCGATTCCGGTCGTGCTCTTGGCGAGACTCGCAGTGGACCGTTCCTGGCAAGGCAAAGGAATTGGAGCCGGACTACTCAAGGACGCGATTATCCGCGTGTTGACCGCGGCCGCGGGCGTCGGCGTGCGCGCGTTCCTTGTGCATGCCAAGGACGAAGCGGCCAAAGCTTTTTATGAGCGTTACGATTTCGCGCCGTTACCAGGTTACCCGATGCACCTCGTGCTCCTCCTCAAGGATGCTCGGCGCATCGTCAGTGGTTAACCACAAACCTGCGAACCAACCACACGCCAGGCCGCCGGAAAACCCGATGGTGCGTCCAAGGCCAGCGAATATCGATCGCCGATACGTCAATGACGCACCGGTGGCCGCAGTGGCGCGAATTCCCTCGGTGGCATCTGGTGCGCCACCTGTTGTATCGGCTGCCCCGGCAGACTAGACGATAGCGTAATTTCATGGCGGTGGGTGCAACCGCTACGATAGTGGAAACGGATTCCGCCGAGTTAGCGCTTAGCCGTAACGATGCAGTTGAAAAAGAGCCACCGATTGGGAACTGATTGATGGTGAATGAAACCTAATCAATCGAAGGGCGGAAACCCGGTTCACCAAACGGTGGCGGAAAAAATCCAGTTCGAACGCGCCGGTCAGTCGATCGAAATAGAGTTCACCGATCAGCAACTCAGCCCGCACGCCGGCACCGCGACGTTCTGGTCGTTCGTGCATGAGAGCGGGTGGCGCGAACTGGTGGCGCGGTGC
>CAIPNE010000705.1 GCA_903866355.1 uncultured Gammaproteobacteria bacterium | reverse complement strand
TGCTCTGGCGTGCCGCGCGACGGCCGGCATGATAGCCGGCGTCGACGAGGCGGGGAGGGGGCCGTTGGCCGGCCCGGTGGTCGCGGCAGCTGTCGTGCTGTCGCCCGCGCGAATCATCCATGGTCTAGCCGACTCTAAACGGCTCTCCGCTCGCCGGCGAGAGTCGCTGTACGCGGAAATTCTCGCTGACGCCGCGAGTTATGGGATTGGTGTCGCCAGTGTTGAAGAAATCGATGCGCTCAATATTCTGCAAGCGACGTTGCTGGCCATGCAGCGTGCCGTCTGGGCATTATCCCCCGCACCGTTGGAAGTCTTGGTGGATGGTCTGCATACCCCGGTGCTAGCGTGTCGCGCGCGCGCTATTGTGCGAGGCGACAGCAGCGAGCCGGCGATCATGGCGGCGTCCATTGTGGCCAAAGTGACCCGTGACGCCTTAATGGACGAACTCGATGCACGTTACCCAGTGTTTGGCTTTTGCCGTCACCGCGGCTATGGGACCGTGGCGCATCTGGCGGCGTTGCGCGCCCACGGTCCGTGCCCGGCCCACCGCCATAGTTTTCGTCCGGTGCGCGAGTGGCGCACCGACTGAGCCTGTGGATGATAGATAATGACGCATCGTGATGCCGCTACGGCATCTGTTTAAGAAGGCCGCACTGAGGCAATTTAGGATCGAGAAGTGGGCGTAAGTTCGTTTGTTCATCTCCACCTGCATACAGAGTACTCACTGGTGGATGGTCTGGTGCGGATTCCCGAGTTGGTCGCCCGCGTGCGAGAACTCGGCATGCCCGCAGTGGCGGTCACCGATCAAAACAATCTGTTTGCGACGGTCAAGTTTTATCAAAAAGCTGAGCAGGCGGGCATTAAGCCCATTATCGGCGCCGAATGCTGGCTAGGGGCGGACGAAGAAACCCCAGAACACACCCGCCTCGTGATGCTGTGCCGCAACCTTGAGGGCTACCGTGCCCTGAGCAAGCTCATGACTCGCGCCTATCAGGAAGGGCAACAGCAGGGCGTGCCGCATATCGAACGGGCCTGGCTCACCACGCACTCTACGGCCGGATTGATCGCACTAGCGGGTCGACAAAGCGACATTGGCAACGCGCTGGCGGAAGGGGCGAGCACTCGCGCCGGGGAGCGCCTGCGGCACTGGAGCGAAGTCTTTGGCGATGGTTTTTATCTCGAGGCGGTACGCACGGGGCGGGCCGGCGAAGATCGATTTGTCGATCTGGCCTTGGATTTAGCCGCACAGGCCCAAGTGCCCATGGTCGCCAGTAATGATGTGCGGTTTCTAAGCGCGGATAACTTTGATGCGCATGAGGCTCGCGTGTGTATTCAAGAGGGGCGCACGCTGTCTGATCCGCGGCGTCCGCGACATTACGCAAGCGAGCAATATCTCAAATCGCCTGAGGAAATGGCGGTACTTTTTGCCGACTTGCCGGCGCTTCTCGACAACACCGTGGTCATTGCTCAGCGCTGTTCGCTGCAATTCGACTTCGACAACTATCACCTCCCCAACTATCCGCAGTCAGGCGCACAGAGCGTCGATGAACTCCTGCATGAGCAGTCCCGTGCGGGGCTTGCCGGGCGTCTGGTCAAACTGCGCGAATCGCGCGCCAAACCGCTAGACGAGCCGGCCTACCACGACCGGCTCGCCACCGAGCTTGGTGTGATCAGCAGTATGGGATTTGCCGGGTATTTTCTCATCGTTGCCGACTTCATCCGTTGGGCCAAACAGTCGGGTATCCCGGTGGGGCCGGGGCGCGGCTCCGGTGCGGGTTCGCTGGCCGCCTATTCGCTGGGCATCACAGAACTCGATCCGCTCCAATACGACCTGCTGTTTGAGCGTTTTCTCAATCCCGAACGCGTTTCGATGCCAGATTTTGACGTCGATTTCTGTATGGATCGGCGGGACGAAGTGATCGACTACGTCATGACCCGTTACGGTCGCGATCGCGTGGCGGGCATTATCACCCACGGCACTATGGCGGCTAAGGCGGTGCTACGCGATGTGGGCCGAGTGCTCGGATTTCCCTACGGGTTTGTCGATCAACTCGCCAAGCTGGTGCCGTTCGCGCCCGACATGACCCTCGATGTCGCCATGCGCGATGAGCCTCTGCTGAAAACTCGCTACGAACAGGAAGATGACGTTCGCGCGATCATGGACTTGGGTCTGGCGCTCGAAGGCATTGCGAGAAACGCCGGCAAACATGCCGGTGGTATTGTGATTGCCCCGCAGCCGTTGACCGAATTCATGCCGCTGTATTTCGAACAGAACGGCGCCACGGCCGTCACGCAGTTCGATATGGGGGACGTTGAAGCCGTCGGCTTGGTGAAATTCGATTTTCTAGGCTTGCGCACGCTTACCATCATCGATTGGACCATCCGTGGCATCAACGCGGCCCGCGCGCGCACCGGCGAAGCGCCGCTCGATATCGAAACCCTGCCGCTCGATGACGCACGCACTTTCGAATTAACCCAGCAGGCGCAAACCACCGCCGTTTTTCAGCTGGAATCGCGCGGGATGAAAGAACTCATCAAGCGCCTACGGCCAGACTCCTTCGAGGACCTCGTCGCC
>CAIPNE010000704.1 GCA_903866355.1 uncultured Gammaproteobacteria bacterium | reverse complement strand
GCCGCGTGCGCGAGGATATATCTCACCCTCGTGGGCTGAACCTTTGGGTGGTCGCAGACAATGTGCGGAAAGGTGCCGCACTTAATAGTATTCAGATCGCTGAAATTTTGGTAAAAAACTATCTATAAGTTATAGTTAACTTTGGATTGTAAAGTTCCTTCGCAGGTCGCGACCTAAAATGCTTTTGGGCAGTCAAGCCCAACTGCAGAGGCTAGGTCGCAGGTCGGCGTATACCCAGCGCGATTGAGGAAGCCCATCATGCTACGGAAAACCGCCGTTGCTCTCGCCATCTCACTGGTGATGCCTTCCGCCGTCTGGGCTGTTGGCCTTGGCACACTCAAGGCCTCATCCGCCCTCAACCAACCGTTTGCGGGCAAAATTGAAATTCTCGGTGCTACCGCCGCCGATTTCGAATCCCTCAACGTGAAGTTGGCGGATGCCGCGCAATTTGAGCGCGCCGGTGTGGCACGCTCCACCGTACTGCTGAAACTCAAGTTCGAAATTATCGTCAATGTTGGGGGGGTGGATTACGTTCGTGTTTCCAGCACCGAAGCCGTGCGTGAGCCCTATCTCGATTTTCTCCTCGAACTGACCTGGGCGCAGGGGCGCATGGTGCGCGAATACACCGCCCTGCTGGATCCGCCGCTCTACGACACCAAACGCGCACAACTGCGCAGTGCGCCCATTGCCGCCCCGGCTAAACCCGCCGTTGGCCAGGCACGGGCCCGACCTGTCGCTGCAGTAACCGGCGAAGGAGCCGCGACCGCGTCGGTGCAGTCGCACGACACCCTGTGGGCGTTGGCGATGCGCTACCGCCCCGACTCTTCCATTAGTGCGCAACAAATGATGCTGGGTTTGTTACGCGCCAATCCAGACGGCTTCCCAACCGGCAACGTCAACGTGTTAAGGCAAGGCGCGGTGTTACGGATCCCTAACGTGGCCGAACTCAACGTGATTAGCCGCGCTGAAGCGGCGGCCGAGATCCAACGCCAAACGCGCGTTTGGCAAGATTACCGCCAAGCTGCGGCAGCTCGGCCGGTACCCCAAGCGGCGGCGCCCGCAGCCTTACCGGCGCCAGATGACCTGCTGTCAGAGCCGGCCACCGCACCGCAGGCGGCAGCGCCCAAGGACGCCCGTTTGGAAGTCGTGACGCCGGCCAACGCCGGACAACCCGCCACACCTCCCCGTGTTGGGAATGTGCCATCGCCGCCTGCCGATGGCACTAGCGATATGTTGGCTCAGGAAATGGCGACCACACAGACCAACGAATCTGACGAGCTCAAGGCCAAATTGACCGAGGCCGAGGGCATCATCGATTTGCTGCAGCGACAAGTGCAAATCAAAGACGAGGAACTCGCACGCTTGCAAGTTAACTTAGGCGGCGGTGGTGATTTGGCAACGAAGCCCTCCGACGCGCCCGCCGCCAGCGCGACCCCAGTACCCAACACCACTACGCCAGCACCCGCGGCCAGCGCGACTCCAGAACCCGACGCCAGCGCGGCCCCAACGCCCGAAGCTAGTGCTATCCCAGCAGCGGACGCCAACGCGATCCCGGCACCCGAAGCCAGCGCGACTCCAGAACCCGAAGCCAGTGCTATCCCAGCAGCGGACGCCAACGCGATCCCGGCACCCGAAGCCAGCGCGACCCCAGCACCCACGGCCACCCCGACACCCGAGGTCACCACCGCTGTGCCAGTGGCGGTTGCCCCTGACAGCGAAACGGCTTTGGACGCGCTCGTACCTGCGTCTTGGCGCAATCTCGTGCCTGGCGGCGCGCTAACCATCATTGGCATTCTGGGATCTTTGCTGGCCCTCGGCGTCGCTGCACTCATGCGCGCGCTGTCCGGGCGCCGGGTGCTGGGCGATCGTCCAGCCGCAGGTATTGCGAAAACGCCGGTGGTCGAGCAGGCGCCTGCGGTTGGTCATCTTGACGAGTTTAACGAGAGCCTGTTGGAGACCTCGCCGGGAGATGCGTCCTTTGACCCATTCTCGCGCACGCTGGAAGCCTCTAGCGAACAATTGTTGGCAGATACCTCGCTAGACCCGCTGGAAGAGGTCAACGTCTATCTGGCGTATGAAAGATTTGATCAGGCCGAAGCCTTAGTCCGTGAGGTCATTCAGCAGCACCCCAACGAGCCTAAATACAAACTGCGGCTGCTGGAAATTTACTATTCCGCCAACCAGCCGGAGGCCTATGAAAATGCAGCCAAAGATCTGCATTTAGCCGTGGGCGAGAACAGCGCGTTATGGGGAAGCGCGGTGGCAATGTGGAATGAAATGTCGCCAACGCACGCGCTACTGGCGCCGCACGCCGCCCCCGCTGCGGGGGATGGGGCCGGGCAGGTTGGGACTTCCGTCGAATTCGTGGATCTCACGGCACTGAGCGAGACCCCGCAGCACGTGCCACCGAACGCCGACGTCGACACCGACCTAGACTTCGATTTAAGCGACCTGTCCGCTGACAGCGTGCTGGGTGACGTGCTGGATTCCACGAACGACCAGACCGACGAGCGTCACTTCCTCGATTTAACCGCGACGGTTGAAAAACTCGAACAGGCAGGCTTTTTACCGGAACCGACGCCCGCTAATGAACCCGAACACGACATGTTTGATGTTTCGGGAGACTCAATTGCCAGCGCGCCCTCTGAGCCAAGTCTTGAATTCACGACGGACAACATCGGTTTATTAGACCTGAGCGCCACCGGTGACCTCTTCGAGGAGCACACATCGCGGCCGCGAGCAGGTTCGGTGGCGGGTTTATCCGCGACGGCTTCCGGCGATGGGTTTGGAGGTGAAAACACTGGTCACGATTTCTTGAGTCTGGAATTTGACATCGGTGAACCGAGTCTGAGACTCGAAGACTCATTGGCGGTGACAGACGGCGGGCTCGATTTCGACCTTGACGCCTTGGCGGGCCACGAGGGCGAGACACTAGATTTCGACCTCGGCGGGTTGGAACCTATACCGCTCACCGAAGCCACCGTGTCGGCGCACACCACCCTGGATATCGCCGGGGCGCCCGAGGACGAATTTAGCTTTGATCTCGAACTGGACGATGGCAATAGCTATAACTTTGACGATTTGGCCCCGGCGCTAGCTGCAGAAGCCGCCGCAGAGCAAGACTTGCTGCTAAAGAATCCCTTGTTCGACCTGCACACCACGGCAAATCAGGGCGGCGATGCCGACGAGGCCGAACTAGAGTTTGATCTTGCACTGCAAGACACCTCCGATTTTTCTGGGATTTTGGTGGACGAGACTCTCGAGATGCCGGCCTCTGCGGCTAAGCGTTTTGGTCAGACGCCAGCAGAGTCATTGGAAGATTTAACGCGCTCCATGGAAGCTTCCCTCGAGGGCTTCGACTTCGAACAAGATGACGCCACGGACGGGGACGAATTTGCGCTGGATCTGTCGGCGGCAGCGGAAGCGTTGGGGGATGACGCACTCGACCTAGATTTCGATTTAGACCTAGCCGCTAGCGATGACACCGGCAAATTGTCCACGGAGCCTGACATGGCGCTAGAACGCACGGGGATGCACTTCGACCGTAGTTCGCTGCTCCCGACCTCCGCTGACGACAATCTTCTCCACTCCGCGGCGGAGGAGGCCGAGAACAAACTCAATCTGGCGAAAGCCTATATTGAATTGGGTGAACACGCGGCGGCTCGCACCATGCTGGAGGAAGTCGAGAAGGAAGGCTCGTCGAGCCAGCAGGAAGCCGCGCGGCGGCTCCTGGGCCAGATCCGCTAGCGCTAAACCGAGCGAGTGCCCGCTCGATTTAGACCTCGCCTCTAATATGCGCATCGCGCTCGGCATTGAATACGACGGCAGCTCCTTCTGTGGGTGGCAAAGTCAGGTGGACGGCACGGGTGTCCAAGCAGTGGTCGAAGCGGCTCTGTCGGTGGTGGCCAATGAGCCCATCGCCGTTCAGTGCGCTGGCCGTACCGACGCCGGCGTCCATGCCATTTGTCAGGTTGTCCACTTCGATACCCATAGCGAGCGAACATCGCGGGCTTGGACCCTCGGTGCTAACTCCCATCTGCCGCGCAGCGTGAGCCTGCGTTGGGCCCAGCCAGTACCCGATCAATTCAATGCTCGCTTCTCCGCAGAAGCCCGCAGCTACTCGTATTTGCTGATCAATCGACTGAGTCGCCCTGGCTTATGGCATGGTCGGGTGAGCTGGGAGCACCGACCCTTGGCGGTGGAACCGATGCAGGCAGCTGCGCAGTTGTTGCTGGGCGAACACGATTTTTCAGCGTTTCGGGCTGCTGGCTGCCAAGCTCGGCATCCACGCCGCACGGTTCATCGTCTCGATCTGAGTCGCTCCGGCGATTTGATTTGTGTGAACATCGAAGCCAACGCTTTCCTCCAACACATGGTGAGAAATATTGTTGGTGTGCTGGTAAAAATTGGTGCGGGGGAGCGGCCTGTTGAATGGGCAGGAGAGGTCTTGGCGGGCCGCGACCGGCGTTTGGGGGGCGTGACCGCGCCCGCCGCCGGACTTTATTTTCTGCACCCACACTACCCCTCCACCTTCAACTTGCCGGTGATGACCGGCGCGCAGGCGCCCTTCCCATTTTGAGTGTGAATAGGATCCCATCCTGACCTTAAAGCATGGATAATGCCGCCTTTACGGCGTGTGACAGCGGCCCGCACCCAGCGTACGTAGGCAGATTGATGAACAAACGAACGCGCATTAAATTTTGTGGCATCACGCGCGAAACGGATGCCGTTGCGGCAGTAGCCTTGGGCGTTGACGCGTTAGGTTTTGTCTTCCACAAGGCCAGCCCTCGCTACATTGAGCCCCTGCTGGCGGCCCAGATCATTCGTGCATTGCCGCCGTTCGTGGCAGCGGTAGGCTTATTTGTGGATGCGGCTTTAGAGAAAGTTCGTGAGATTGTCGGCCAGACTGGTTTGAGCGTCGTACAGTTTCATGGGGACGAATCTCCAGAGTACTGTGCCGAGTATGCGCAGCCGTACCTTAAAGCGGTGCGGGTGGTGGACCGTCACTCAGTGACGCAAGCCGAACGTTGCTATACGACGGCCCAAGCGTTGTTGCTGGATACCTACCATCCCCAGTTAGCTGGGGGTACCGGTGAGGTCTTTGATTGGGATTTGATCCCCCGTACCAGAACCCGTCCTATCATTCTGGCTGGTGGTCTCAATGCCCAGAATGTGGCGGGTGCTATCCGCGCAGTGGCCCCGTTTGCGGTGGATGTCAGTGGCGGCATTGAAGCGGCGAAGGGCCTCAAGGATATTGTCAAAATGCAGTTGTTTGTCTCAGAGGTAAATAACCTTGAACGCGAGTAGTGACAGTCAGTTGAACCTCGCTGACGCGAGCCCGAGCAGTTTCCCGGATGCCCGCGGGCATTTTGGACCTTACGGCGGCAAATTCGTCGCCGAAACGCTCATGGCGCCGTTAGCCGAACTTGAAGCGGCGTACCGAGAATGCCAGGCAGACCCGGCGTTTATTGCGGAATTTGAGCGTGATCTAGCCCACTATGTGGGCCGGCCCTCACCGCTGTATCACGCTGAGCGTTGGTCCCGGGAATTAGGTGGCGCACAAATTTATCTCAAGCGCGAAGACCTCAATCACACCGGCGCCCACAAAATTAACAACACCATCGGCCAAGCGCTGGTAGCGCGCCGCATGGGCAAGCGCCATATCATTGCCGAAACCGGCGCTGGCCAGCATGGCGTGGCGGCCGCGACCGTTGCCGCCCGTTTTGGCATGACCTGCCGGGTTTATATGGGCGCCAACGACATCCAGCGCCAATCGCTCAATGTGTTCCGGATGAAACTACTAGGGGCTGAGGTTGTGCCGGTAACCTCTGGTTCCAAGACGCTCAAAGACGCCCTCAACGAGGCGCTGCGCGACTGGGTGACCAATGTTGACCACACCTTCTACATCATCGGGACTGTGGCCGGACCCCATCCTTACCCCGAGATGGTGCGCGATTTTCAGTGCGTGATCGGACGGGAAACGCGGGCGCAGTGTCTGGCACAAATTGGACGACTACCGGACTCCGTGCTGGCCTGCGTGGGTGGTGGTTCGAACGCAATCGGCATTTTCCATCCCTTCTTGGGCGATACTTCGGTGCGCCTCATCGGCGTGGAAGCGGGCGGCGACGGCGTCGAAACCGGCCGCCACTCCGCCCCGCTGTCGGCGGGTACGCCGGGCGTACTGCACGGCAATCGCACCTACTTAATGCAAGATGGGTCTGGTCAGATTATCGAAACGCATTCTATTTCGGCGGGTCTTGATTACCCTGGCGTGGGCCCCGAACATGCGTGGTTGAAAGACTCTGGGCGGGCTTCCTATGTCGCGATCACGGACGAAGAAGCGCTCAAGGGCTTCCACGCGCTCACGCGGTTGGAAGGGATTATTCCGGCACTCGAGAGTAGTCATGCGCTTGCCTACGCGGGCAAATTAGCGCCCACGCTACCCAAGGACCACATCATGGTGGTTAACCTGTCGGGTCGCGGCGACAAAGACATCCCGACTGTCGCGACGCGTGAAGGAATTTCGATATGAATACGACCCATCCTTACCGCATCAAAGCTCGTTTTGAAACCTTGGCCACGCAGGGCCAGGCAGCGCTCGTCACTTTCATTACCGCTGGCGATCCCAGTGCCGACGCAACGCTGGCTTATCTGCAGGCTTTGGTGCGCGGTGGGGCGGACATCCTAGAACTCGGCGTGCCGTTCTCAGACCCCATGGCCGATGGGCCTACCATCCAGCGGGCGAGTGAACGGGCCTTGGATGGCGGCATGAGTTTGCAGAAGGTGCTGGCGCTAGTGACAGCTTTCCGGGTCACGGATCAGCGCACACCGGTCGTACTCATGGGATATCTCAATCCTATCGAGCGGATGGGTTATCACACCTTTGCGACTGCCGCCGCGAAGGCCGGTGTGGACGGCGTGTTGGTGGTGGACCTGCCGCCCGAAGAAGCGGCCGAGTTCCACGTCGAAATGCTGGCCGCTGGCTTAGCGCAGATTTTTTTGCTGGCGCCGACTTCTTCGGCCGCTCGCTTTGCCGCAGTTTGCCGCCAAGCGACGGGTTTTGTGTATTACGTTTCGGTCAAAGGGGTGACCGGGGATAAACCCGTCGATGTGGCAGAAGTCACCAGCCGGGTGGCCGCGATTAAGTCGGTCACCACCCTACCGGTAGGTGTTGGGTTTGGCGTGCGCACGCCAGCGACCGCCGCGGCGATTGCGCAAGCCGCTGATGCGGTGATCGTGGGCAGTGCGTTGGTAGAAATTATTGAACAAGCCAGTTCGGAACTCGCCGCAACCTCGGCCCTTGAAGGTTTTGTGCGCAGTCTCAAAGACGCCATGACCGGCGCCCGTTCAGCTATGGGAGCAAGCTGAGTTGGATTGGCTAAAGCGCCTTCTACCCTCCCGTATCCGCACCGAAGGATCGGCCAAGAAATCCATCCCCGAAGGCGTCTGGACCAGCTGTCCGGCCTGTAAATCGGTGCTCTATCGTGCTGAGTTAGAGCGTAACCTGAGCGTGTGCGGGAAATGCGACCACCATCTGCGCATCTCGGCCCGGACTCGTCTCAAGCAATTTCTCGATGTGGATTCTGGTACCGAAATTGGCGCCTCGCTCTCGCCCATCGATTTTCTCAAGTTTCGTGATTCAAAACGTTATCGCGATCGGCTCACGGCGGCGCAAAAAGATACCGGCGAGACCGATGCCTTAGTCGTGATGCGGGGCACTTTATGTGGCATGCCGGTCGTCGCGAGCGCGTTTGAATTTGCCTTTATGGCGGGTTCCATGGGTTCGGTGGTCGGCGAACGTTTCGTGCGTGGCGTGCGCCGGGCAATTGAGGAACGCACGCCGGTGGTGTGTTTTTGCGCCAGCGGTGGTGCGCGGATGCAAGAAGCGCTGGTGTCGCTCATGCAGATGGCCAAGACCAGCGCGGCGCTGGCCGACTTGCGCGCCAACCACCTGCCGTATATCTCCGTGCTCACCGACCCCACGACGGGCGGGGTGTCCGCTAGCATCGCGATGCTCGGCGATGTGATCGCGGCCGAACCCGGGGCATTGATCGGCTTTGCCGGACCCCGCGTCATCGAGCAGACGGTGCGCCAAGTGCTGCCCGAAGGGTTCCAGCGCAGCGAGTTCCTGCTGGAACACGGGGCTATCGATCTCATCTGCGATCGGCGCGAACTGCGCCCCAAACTTGCCCAGATACTGAGCATCTTGATGCACGCCGACGCACCCTTGCTCACGCCCCCCGCGGACCCGCAAGCCTGAACGGCACCGCGCAACTGCCTGACCAGGCGGCGCCTTCATCTCAGTATTCGTTGGCGGACTGGCTAGCATGGCAGGCGGCGCTGCATCCGGTGGAAATAGAGCTCGGTCTGGAGCGTTGTCGCCAAGTGGCGCAACGCTTAAAGCTGCTACAGCCGCGGTACACCGTCATTACGGTTGCTGGTACTAACGGCAAAGGGTCTAGTGTTGCGATGCTCGACACCGCTTATCGCATAGCCGGTTATCGTGTGGGTACCTATACCTCACCGCATTTGGTGCATTACAACGAACGGATCAGGCTGGCGGGTGAGCCTGTGGCGGACGACGTCATCTGCCGCGCGTTTACGCAGGTAGAAGCCGCTCGCGGTGAAACCCCTCTGACGTTTTTTGAATTCGGCACGCTGGCTGCGTTGGTCATTTTTGCCGAAGCAGCCCCGGACATCGCTATTCTCGAAGTGGGCATGGGTGGCCGGCTAGATGCGGTCAATATGCTGGACGCTGATGTGGCGGTGATCGCGACGTTGGACATCGACCACGTTGAATGGCTGGGTCGTACGCGTGAAATCATCGCGCGAGAAAAAGCCGGCATCCTGCGCAGTGGTCGTCCCGCCGTATGCTCCGATCCCGCGGTGCCGGCCAGCTTGTTGGCCTACGCCGACGAGCAGGCAGTGCCGTTGGCGCTGCTGGGCGTGGATTACCATTTTTCGGAGCAAGGTGAGCGGTGGTCGTGGTGGTCCGGTGCCGTGTCGCTGCCCGATCTCCCGCGCCCGGCATTGTCTGGCAGCTACCAATTGCGCAACGCTGCGGGGGTGCTCAAGGTCATCGACCTACTGCAGTCACGGCACCCGGTGACTGGCGAGCAACTGGCTGATGCGTTGGCACGGGTCAGGCTGCAAGGCCGTTTCCAGCGGTTCTCAGGCCCGGTGGAACTGATACTCGACGTGGCCCACAACGCCCAAGCGGTGGGCGCGTTCGCGGCTAATCTAGCGGCCTTGCCCACGGTGTCTCGGACCCACGTCGTGTTGGGCATGTTGCGCACTAAAGACCGGGTTGGTGTGATGCGTACGCTCGATCCCCTGGTCGATCGTTGGCATCTCGCCACCGCGGACGCGGCACGCGGCGCGTCTGCGGCCGAACTCCATGCGACTTGGCAGAGTTTGCCGCGACGTCGGCCCGCGACTTGTTATGAGTCCATCGTGCAGGCTTGGCGCGCGGCGTGCACCGAAGCCGCGGTTGGGGAACGTATTCTAGTCATCGGGTCGTTCCTCACGGTGGGCGACGTGCTGCGCGATTTGGCCGCCCGCGAAGATCCGACGGCGCTCAGGGCAGGCACATGGACCCGCAGCTAAAACAACGCATGGTCGGCGCGCTGGTGCTGGTCGCGGCGGCGGTCCTCATCGTGCCGATGTGGCTGGATGGCGGCTATCGCGACCCCCGAACTCAACAGCGCGACATGGCCCCCATGCCGGCCGATCAGTTCCCGCCGAATGTGCCATCCGTGCCGGCCGAAACCATCACCGAAATCGACGCGGGCCTAGACGCCTCCTCCGCGTCACTTGCCACGACCGCGCTGGCGAATGTTGTCCCGCCGCCGGTGCTACCCGATGCGCCAGCCGTGCCCGTCCATGTGCCGGTGGTGCCGCCGCCGGCAGCACCACCGGCCCCGGCGACGGCGACGGTAGCACCTCCCGCCCCGTCCCCAGCGACGGCCGATGGGCTCGAAACCTCCCTGCGTTGGGCCGTGCAGTTGGGCAGTTTTTCGAGTCGGGATAACGCCGAATTATTACTGCGACGCCTGCAGGCGGCGGGCACGGCAGGGCACATTGTGGTGGTTAAAGAATCCTACGGAATGACCTTTAAGGTGCGCGCTGGGCCGTTAGATCAACGGGCGGAGGCACTTAAACTGCGCGAAAAACTGGCCCGCAGCACCGAATTGCGCGGCATTCTGGTGCGCGAATGAGACGGCTTGGGGTGCGGCGGACGCCCGCAATATGAACGTCGCCGATATCGCCATTGCGGTGGTGCTGGGGTTATCCTCGCTGTTGAGTCTCCTGCGTGGGTTAGTTAAAGAGATTCTCTCGCTGCTGGCTTGGGTGGTCGCTTTTTGGGTCGCTTTTGCCTATGGCGCACACGCCGCGCAATGGTTGGATGGACTCATCACGCAACCCACGGCGCGGATGGCCGTGGCCTTCGTGGTGCTGCTCATCGGCACACTAATCGCTTTCGGTTTGCTTAACTCGCTCGTGGCCAAGCTGCTGAGTAACAGTGGTTTAGGCGACACCGACAAACTACTCGGCATGATTTTCGGTTTTCTGCGTGGTCTGGCGATCATTATGGTGCTGGTGTTGTTGGCCGGTTTGACGTCGGCACCTCTCCAGGACTGGTGGCAATCTTCTATTTTCTTACCGCGGTTAAGCACGGCAGCTCATTGGCTGCTGGCGTGGTTGCCGCCGGAATTTGGTAGGCACTTCGGGTACGATGGGAAATCTGGCGCGTAAGCGCTAACGAGGTAGGCTCACCATGTGTGGAATCATTGGCATCGTCGCTAAAACTGCTGTGAATCAGGCTATCTATGATGGCTTGACGGTGCTGCAGCATCGCGGCCAAGACGCCGCAGGTATCGTGACCTGTGAAGACGGCCGTCTGTATATGCGCAAGTCTGACGGCTTGGTGCGGGATGTTTTTCAGACCCGCCACATGGTCAATCTCAAGGGCCGGATGGGGGTTGGGCATGTGCGCTACCCCACCGCTGGGGCGAGTTCTACGGCAGAGGCGCAGCCGTTTTACGTCAATTCCCCTTATGGCATCGTGCTTGCCCATAACGGCAATCTGACCAATTCAGAAGTGCTCAAGCGCGAGTTGTTTAGCGAGGGCTTGCGTCACATCAACACTGACTCAGATTCCGAAGTGCTGCTCAATGTGCTGGCCCACGAATTGCAAACGCTGGCTAAGGTAAAAATTGGACCGGAGGATGTGTTTCACGCGGTGTCGCGCCTGAACAAACGCTGCGCTGGCGGTTATGCCGTCATTACGATGATTGCCGGGGTGGGCCTGATTGGTTTTCGAGATCCCTATGGCATTCGCCCCATCGTGTTTGGCTCGCGGGAAACGCCTAAAGGTCGGGAATACATTATTGCTTCCGAGTCGGTCGCCATCGATGTGCTGGGCTTTGAACTAGAACGCGACATTGCGCCTGGCGAAGTGGTATTTATCAGTGAGGATGGGCAGGTCCATACCCGTCAATGCGCGGAACATCCGCAACTGTCACCCTGCATTTTCGAGCTGGTGTATTTGGCCCGGCCAGACTCCATCATCGATGGGGTATCCGTACACAAGGCACGCATGCGCATGGGCGAAGCCCTAGCGCGTAAAATTGCGCGCGAGTGGCCAGACCACGACATTGAAGCCGTGATCCCCGTGCCAGACACGGCGCGGACTGCCGCGATGGAGCTAGCCCATGGTTTGGGCTTGCATTACCGCGAGGGGTTTATCAAGAACCGCTATATCCCGCGCACGTTTATCATGCCCGGCCAAGCGCTGCGCCAGCGTTCCGTGCGCCAGAAGCTCAACGCCATCGGTCTGGAATTCGAAGGCAAGAATGTGCTGCTGGTAGACGACTCCATCGTGCGCGGCACGACGTCCATGCAGATCATTCAAATGGCGCGCGACGCTGGCGCGCGGCGGGTCTACTTTGCCTCTGCTGCGCCCCCGGTGAGTTATCCCAATGTGTATGGCATCGACATGCCCACTGGCGAAGAACTGATTGCCCATGGCCGCACCCCCGATGAGGTTTGTGCGCTGTTAGGCGCGGATCGTTTGTTCTATCAGGACGTTGAGGATCTCGTCGACGCTGCGCGCAAAGGCAATCCGGCTATCGAGCACTTCGATATATCTTGTTTCAACGGGCAGTATGTGACGGGCGATGTGAGCAAACATTACCTGACTCAGGTGGAATCAGAACGTTCCGACGAAGCCAAAAACAAGCGCGCTAAGGCCAGCAATTCGCTGCAGGACATGTATACCTCCGCGGGCGTTACGGCGGACGCCGGTTAATTTTTGCACCCTTTTGCGCGCCTAGCGCGTTCCGAGTTTTCACGCATGAAAGAACATTCTTTGGGCGAACTCACCCTCGCCACCTTGGCCTGTCAAGCCGGCGTTGCGCCGGGCAACGAGTACGAAAACAGCCCACCTATTTATCTGACCTCGAGCTTTTGTTTCGATAACGCCGCGCAGGCGGCAGCGCGCTTTGCCGGCACCGAACCCGGCAATGTTTACTCGCGCTTTACCAACCCCACCGTGCGCTCATTTGAGCAACGACTCGCGGCGTTGGAAGGTGGGGATGCGTGTGTGGCGACGTCCTCGGGCATGAGCGCCATTCTCACCACCGTGCTGGCGTTGCTGGCCAGCGGCGATCACGTCATCTGCTCCCGCAGCGTGTTTGGCACGACCGTCAGTTTGTTCACGATGCTGGCAAAATTTGGCATTGAAACCACGTTTGTAGGACCCACCGACAACGAGGCCTGGGCGCGTGCATTCCGTCCTAACACCAAAATGCTGTTCGTTGAAACGCCTTCTAATCCGCTGACCGAAATCTCCGACATCGCCGCGCTCTCGGCGTTGGCCCACGCTGCCGGCGCCCTTTGCGTGGTGGATAATTGTTTCTGCACGCCGGCGCTGCAGCGACCTATCGCACTCGGTGCCGATATCGTTACGCATTCGGCGACTAAATATCTGGATGGACAAGGACGCTGTGTCGGGGGCGCCATCGTGGCCCCGGCAGCGCTCATTCGGGAGAAATTTTTCCCGTTTTTGCGCACGGCGGGACCCAGCATGAGCCCTTTCAACGCCTGGGTGTTTCTCAAAGGCCTAGAAACTCTCTCCTTGCGGATGGAAGGACACAGCCGCAGCGCGGCCCGCGTCGCCGAGTTCTTGGCTGCCCACCCCAAGGTGGGTCGCGTGTTTTATCCCGGGCTTGTGGACCATCCCCAACATGCGCTCGCTGCGAGTCAGCAAAGTGCGTTCGGTGGCATCGTGTCCTTTGAAGTGGCCGGTGGTCAAAGTGCGGCGTGGCGGGTTATCGACAGGCTTCAGTTGTTTTCGATTACCGCTAATCTGGGCGACACCCGCAGCATCGTGACGCACCCGGCCACGACCACCCACGGTCGGTTAGCACCCGCGCAACGCGCGCAGATGGGTATCACCGACGAGCTCATTCGGCTCTCCGTGGGCTTGGAGGGGGTGGAGGATTTGTTGCGCGATTTAGACCATGCGCTGGCAGCGTGAAGGCATTGCGTCGAGTGGCGCTGCGTTTTACCGCCTAGGCACTGTGCATGTAGAGTGCCGCGCCTTATCTCGCTGTTTCGCCGTTCCCTTGGCGGCGCGCTAATCTTTCAATTTAGACGGGCCTCCTGCTTGTGCTACTGACACAAGGATGTTCGATAACGAAGCACCCATCGGAGGTTTTTCATGGCGGGCAGAAATTTTCTTTTTATCCCAGGTCCGACCAACATGCCCGAGCGGATCCGGCGTGCCATGGATATACCCTTGGAAGACCATCGGCGCGCTGATTACCCCGCCACCGTGTTGCCACTTTTTGAGGATCTCAAAACGGTCTTTGGCACGCACGAGGGCAAGGTGTTTATTTTTTCCGCCTCCGGGACCGGTGGCTGGGAAGCGGCCATGACCAACACGCTGTCGCCTGGCGACCGGGTGCTGCAGGCCCGCTTTGGGCAGTTCAGTCATCTGTGGGGCGAATTGTGTAAACGGTTGGGTCTGGAGACCCAAATTGAACTCGTAGAGTGGGGCTATGGTGTACCGCTCGAACGTTATCGCGAGATTCTGGCCGCCGATAGTGCTCATTCGATCAAAGCCGTGCTGGTGACCTACAACGAAACGGCCACCGGTGTGACCAGCGATATTGCAGCGGTACGCGGCCTGCTCGACGAACTCGGCCACCCGGCGCTGCTGTATGTGGACGGCGTGAGCGCCATCGGCTGCATCGATTTTCAGATGGACGCGTGGGGTGTGGATATCGCCGTCGCCGGATCGCAAAAGGGTTTCATGTTGCCCACGGGGCTGAGCATCGTCTGTGCCAGCCAAAAAGCACTCGCTGCCCGTCATACGGCACGACTGACACGCTGTTATTTCGATTTCGACGACATGCTGCGCATGAACGCCGGCGGTTGGTTCCCGTATACGCCTGCGATGACCCTCATCCACGGTCTGCGGGAGTCGGTCAACATGTTGTTGGAAGAAGGTCTTTCCAATGTTTACGCGCGCCACCATCGCTACGCCGAAGCTACCCGGCAGGCGGTTGCTGCGTGGGGCCTCACGCTGTGTGCGAAAGACCCGGCACTGTATTCGGATACCGTGAGCGCGGTGAATGTGCCCGCTGGTTGCGATAGCAATCGGGTGGTCAATATCGCTTATGACCGCTACAACTTGTCGCTGGGCATGGGCTTGGCCGATGTGGCGGGTAAGGTGTTTCGTATCGGGCATCTCGGTGACTTGAACGAACTCATGCTGCTGGCGGCACTCGCCGGCACCGAAATGGCGTTGTGTGACGCCGGCGTGGCGGTGGAATTAGGCCGTGGTGTGGCGGCAGCTCAGCGTTATTTACGGGCTACTCATCCGGCTGCACAAGCCTAGGTTGTGTGCACTGCCGTGCCGACTCGGCGCGGCGGCAACGAATGAGAGCCTAAGGTGGCCTGTGCTATCCCCAGCGAACGCTGCGGTGGCACAATAGGCCCTTGATTTAATCCCGTTAGATGGAGGTTTACATGACAATTAAAATTGGTGACCAGATGCCCACGGGCACGTTCGGCGTAATGAGCGACAACGGACCGGCTCAGCTGACCTCGGCCGAACTCTTTGGCGGCAAGAAGGTTGTGCTGTTTTCGGTGCCGGGCGCCTTCACGCCAACCTGCTCCGCCAAACATCTGCCGGGCTTCATTGAACACGCCGCGGCCATCAAGGCTAAGGGCGTCGACACCATCGCGTGCCTGTCCGTCAACGACGTTTTCGTCATGGGCGCGTGGGGCAAACACGCCGGCGTCGATGGCAGCATCAAAATGCTGGCCGACGGTAACTGCGCTTATACCAAGGCGCTAGGGCTCGAGCTCGACGCGAGCGGTTTTGGCATGGGCACCCGTGGCCAACGTTTTGCATTGGTTGTCACCAATGGCGTGGTCACGAATGTGTTCGTCGAAGCGCCGATGGAGTTTAAAGTGAGCGCTGCCGAGCACGTGCTCGCCAACCTCTGATCCCAGACAGGTTTGCCGCCGGCGCTTTGGGGCCGGCGGCGTCCCCCTTGTCAGACTCGCTGCCGCCACCTCGGGCATTCGACGCCACCCCTTTCCGGGTTCAGCTGGCTGCGCTGACCGACTGGATCGTGTCTTATTACCACCAGCTTCCGCACCTCCCGGTGCTGTCACGCAGCCGTCCGGGCGACATTTTTAACGCACTTCCGGCCACTGCGCCCGAGTTGCCCGAACCCTTTGATGCCCTGCTAGCCGACCTCGACGACATCATTCTGCCGGGGCTCACCCATTGGCAATCGCCCAATTTTTTTGCCTATTTCCCCGCCAACGCATCTGGCCCTTCAATGCTCGCCGATTTGCTCACCGCCGCGCTGGGTGTGCAGGGCATGTTGTGGCAGACCAGTCCTGCCTGCACCGAGCTCGAAACCCGGATGCTCGATTGGTTGGCCGAGGCCTGTGCGTTGCCCGCCGTGTTCCGGGCCGATGGTGCGGGTGGCGGGGTGCTACAGGATTCGGCTTCTAGCGCTGCCCTGTGTGCACTGGTCGCCGCCCGCGAACGAGCTACGGGTGGCGCCAGTAATGAGCAGGGTTATACGGGTGGCCTAGTCGCTTATACGTCCTCGCAGGCCCATTCTTCGCTGGATAAAGCGGCGATGTTGGCGGGTATCGGCCGAGCCAATTTGCGCAAAATTGACGTGGATGAAAACTTTGTACTGTTGCCTGATGCGTTGGCCGCCGCCATGGCGGCTGATCGGGCAGCCGGGCGCCGGCCATTCTTTGTGTGCGCCACGCTGGGGACTACGTCGTCGCTAGCCAGCGATCCCTTAGAGGCGATTGGTACGCTCTGTCGCAGCGCCGGGGTGTGGCTGCACGTGGACGCCGCGATGGCTGGTAGTGCTGCACTATTGCCCGAAGAGCGCGGCCGATTTGCCGGCTTGGAACTCGCCGATAGCTACTGTTTTAATCCCCACAAATGGCTGTTAACTAACTTCGACTGCAGCTGCTTTTACGTGGCTTGCCGGCGGGATTTAATCGCCGCACTCAGTGTCACTCCGGAATACTTAAATAATGATGCCAGCACTACCGGTGCGGTTTTTGACTACCGGGATTGGCAAGTGCCTTTGGGGCGCCGGTTTCGTGCCTTGAAGCTCTGGTTTGTGTTGCGCGGTTTTGGCTTGGTCGGGCTGCGCGCTTTACTGCGGCATCATCTGATGCTGGCGGCGCGCTTTGCTGAGTGGGTGGAGGCGGACCCCAATTTCCAACTCATGGCCCCGGTCACCTTAAATCTGGTGTGTTTCCGGTACCGCGCCAGCGATGACTTTAATCGGCGTTTGCAGGCGGCCGTCAATGCCGACGGCGGGTTGTTCATTTCGCATACAGCACTGGCCGGACAACATGTGCTGCGCCTCTGCGTTGGGCAGGCCGCTACCACGGATGTTCATGTTGAGCAGGCGTGGTCTATCCTGCGCCAGACGGCGGTCCGTCTTAATCAAGCTTGAGGGAGTGTTCTTTATGAATCAAAACTGGCAACAGTGGGGCTGTTGTGCACTGGCCGCGTTAACACTTGTTGGCCCGGTCAGCGCACATGGGGTGGCAGTGGTTAGCGACCAAATTGAACTCACCGCCAGCGCCGAGGTGCAAGTACCCAACGATTTACTGGTGGCCGTGTTGTTTATCGAACGCGAAGGACAGCAACAGGCTCTGTTGGCGCAAACCCTCAACGAGACCATGGCGTGGGCGCTAAACGAGGCCAAGAGCGCGGCTGAGATCAAAGTGCAAACGTTGCAGTACACGACTTTCCCGGTTTACGCCCCAGATTCTTCCGTCATTAGCGGTTGGCGTGCGCGGCAGAGCCTGCGCTTAGAAGGCAGCGACGCCAAGGCCGTGGGTGAGTTAATCGCGCGGCTGCAAACCCGTTTGGCTATTGAGTCGGTCGATTACGCCGTGTCGCGCACGGCGCGACTGGCGGCCGAGGAGTCGCTAACAACCCAGGCGCTGACGCGCTTTGGCCGGCGGGCGCAACAAATTGCCACGGCGCTGGGCCGTCCGGGGTATCGCTTGATGAAACTGAACGTGGGTGGTCTGGACGCGCCTGCCATGCCGGAGATGCCTCATCTCATGATGGCGCGTGGCATGGCCAAAGAGGCGCCCGCGCAGCTCGCCGCTGGCACGCAAAATCTGTCCATCACCGTGGCGGGTACGGTCCAGCTTGAGGCCGCGCCCTAAATGTTCAAGCTGCTGCGCCAACTGGGTCCATGGTGTGGGTTGTTGGTGCTTAGTCTGGTCGCTACCTCGGGTTTTGCCGCCGGTGAGGATTACGCCACCCTGAAGTCTCGTCTTGAAGGTGGCGATACCCGCATCGATTTTCGGGCGCTCCGGCTGGCGTACGCCGACTCGCCGACCTACGCCCCTAACCAGTCAAGCTCGCTGTCGCACCGGCGAGCGGTGGAGCAGGCGTTCGAAGCCGGGCAATTCAGCGCCGCCGTGCCACTGATTCAAAAGTGGTTGGCAGAGGACTATCTCAACCCATTTGCGCACCTGGGCGCCGTGCGGGCTTACGAAAAAACTGGCGACACGGCGCGCGCGCAGTTTCACGATGCGGTGGTCTTGGGATTCTTCAATTCCATTTGTGAGCGCAATGAAGGGCGCTCTGAAAACCGTCCCTGTCCGGTGGTATCGATCGACGAAGAACATTTTTTTCTGGTGATGAACGGCTTTCGTATCGATGCTCAGCACGGCGCGCTGTGTCAGGACGATCGGCCCTGTAACGTTTATGACGTCGTTAATCGGAAGACCCACGCGGCGACTACCGTGTACTTGGATATCTCCAGGCCTCTGCATTATTTAGACACGCACCAAACCCCTGCTGCGAGTGCATCGCCACCAGCGCAGCCTTAAACGCCCCTAATCGCCGCCGCGGCCGCGGGCAGAAGTTTGTTTTTCTCACGCGCGAGGCGGTGGCTCACGATGGCGCCTACCCCGGCATTTTCTTGCTGCTCGCTAGCAGCAGCGCCGAACGCTATTCCAGCGGCGCACCAGCTCTGCTTGATAAAACTCTCCGCGGCTGAGCGGGGTTTGTTGGGCGTGGTGGATGGCCAAGTGTTGGCAATAGCAAGCGTAGGCCGTGTCGCCGTTGAACTGGCGCCAGAGTGTCGTGAGTGTCTGCAGCCATGGCCGTTTCATCGCAGATTCAGCGCCGTCGCCTCGTAGGGCGCTTCCGAGAGTGGTGAGGTCGGTGCGCCCCGTAATACTTGAACCACGATGCGCAGCGTTGCAAACACCACCACCCAGGCAATGATGAGGAAGATTAGCGTCATCGCGGCGTTGAGGTGGTCGTTAAAAATTAGACGCGGGGCCTGCAGCAAAAATTCTGGTGTGCCGGTACCGGCGCTGAGTTTGGCCTGTAGATCTTGCGCATGCGCCAGCAAACCTAGTCGCGGGTTGGCGCTGAGTAGCTTGTATCCCGCCGCGCTCGAAGTGATGGTAACCAGCCACACCAAGGGTAATGCGGTCACCAGCGCGTAGCGCCGCCGGCTTGCTTGTTTGACCAGAATCGTCGTGGCCACGCACAGCGCAATCGCCGCGAGCATTTGATTGGCGATGCCAAATAGGGGCCACAGGCTATTGATGCCGCCCAAAGGATCGCGGGTCCCCTGATACAAAAAATAACCCCAAGCGGCCACCACTAATGCGCTGCTCATTAACACCCCGGGGTACCAACCGGTGCGGCCCAGCGGTGCGTAAACGCTCCCCAGCAGATCTTGCAGCATGAAACGTGCGACGCGCGTGCCGGCGTCCAAGGTGGTGAGAATGAACAGCGCTTCAAACATGATCGCGAAGTGGTACCACAGGGCCAGCAGTGAGCCACCCGACAGCGAGGAAAAAATATGCGCCATGCCTACCGCCAGCGATGGCGCGCCGCCGGTGCGTGCGAAGAGTGTGACTTCGCCCATATCGCGGGCAAGGTTTTGCATTTGCTCCAGCGTCACCGGAAAGCCCCAAGCGGTAATGGTGGCCACTGCGGTGGCGGCATCCGCGCCGACGATCCCGGGCGGGCTGTTAATAGCGAAGTACACCCCGGGTTCTAAAACACAAGCGGCGATCATGGCCATGATCGCCACGAAACTCTCCATCAACATCCCGCCGTAGCCGATCATCCGCGCGTCACCCTCGTTGGCAATGAGCTTGGGCGTGGTGCCCGAGGCGACCAGTGAATGAAAGCCAGAAATCGCGCCGCAGGCGATCGTGATAAACACAAAAGGGAACAGTGGTCCGGCGAATACAGGACCACTGCCGTCGATAAACTGAGTCAGTGCCGGCATATGCATCTGCGGTCGCAGAATGACGATGGCGCAAGCCAGCGCGCCGATGGTGCCGAGTTTCATGAACGTCGAGAGGTAGTCGCGCGGTGCCAGCAGCAACCACACTGGCAGCACCGCAGCGCAGAAGCCGTAGGCCATGATCATCAGAGCTAAGGGTGAAGCCGGGTAATCAAACCAACCGCGCAAATCCGGATGATGATCAACAAAGCCACCGCCCACGACCGCGGCCAACAACAACGCCACCCCAATCACCGAGCCTTCGAGCACGCGGCCCGGGCGCACGAAGCGCAGATAAACGCCCACCAGCAGTGCAATGGGGATAGTGGCGGCTACCGTCGAGGTCGCCCAGGGGCTGTGTTTCATGGCGTTAACTACCACCAAGCCCAGCACCGCAATGAGGATGATCATGATGGTCATCACGCCGAGCGTGGCCGCCCCACCGCCGACCCGACCGAGTTCCTCGCGCGCCATCTGACCGAGCGAGCGACCGTTGCGCCGAATCGAGAAAAACAAGATCACAAAATCTTGCACGCAGCCGCCCAGCACCCCGCCGATTAAAATCCATAGCGTGCCGGGTAGGTAGCCAAATTGCGCGGCGAGTGTGGGACCAATCAACGGGCCGGGGCCGGCGATGGCGGCGAAATGGTGGCCAAAAACGATCCAGCGATGGGTGGGCACAAAGTCGCGGCCGTCGCTAAGGCGTTCGGCAGGGGTCGCCCTGGTCGGATCCAACAGCAAGACTCGGGTGGCGAGAAAAACGCTGTAGAAGCGATAGGCAATGGTGTAGACGCACGCCGCGGCCACCACAAACCATAAGCTGTTGATGGTTTCGCCACGATGCAGCGCGATGCCGCCCACGGCCGCCGCACCGATGATGGCAACCGCCCCCCACAGTAGTTTGGCTAACCACCCGCTGCGGGTCGGCGCACTTTGAGACTCCATGGGCATTCCTTTTTTTACTGCATTAGGCCGGCGGGCGTCAGCGCGCGCGGCTCATTTAGAACAATCCGCTAATGTTACCGCGGGCATCTACGTCGATATTTTCGGCTGCCGGTTGCTTCGGCAGTCCGGGCATGGTGAGCATGTCGCCGGCAACCGCCACCACAAAGCCTGCGCCCGCCGCCAGTCGGACTTCGCGAATCACTAGGGTGTGGCCGCTGGGCGCACCTAGCGCGCCCGGATCGGTCGAAAAAGACATTTGGGTTTTCGCGATGCACACCGGCATATGGCCGTGTGAGGCACTGAGTTGGGCGAGTTGTGTCCGAATTTTCGGCTCTGCGGAAATCCCCGCGGCACCGTAAATTTTGGTGGCGACGGCGGAGATTTTGTCCCATAGCGGCGCGTCGTGCGCATAAACATAGCGGTGCTCGCCAGTGTTGTCCGCAATAACCTCAACGACTGCCTGCGCCAGCGCTGCGGCACCGGCGCCACCTTCGGCCCAATGTCGCCCCACACACACCCGACCGCCGAGGTCGCCGACGTGCGCTTGGATGAGTGCCAGTTCCGCTGGGGTGTCAGCCGTGAAGTGATTGATGCAGACCACGCACGGCAATCCGTAGTGCTCTGTGATGTTGCGGTAGTGGCGGTCTAAATTGACCAGCCCGCGGCGCAACGCCGGTAAGTCTTCTTGGCTGAGCATCGCGCGAGCAACCCCGCCGTGGTACTTCAGTGCGCGGGCTGTGGCCACTAACACCGCGGCGCGGGGGCGCAGTCCAGCCATACGACACTTGATGTCGATGAATTTTTCGGCGCCCAAATCCGCACCAAAGCCGGCTTCTGTCACGACGTAATCAGCCAGTTTTAGCGCCGCGCGCGTGGCCGATACGCTGTTGCAACCATGCGCAATATTGGCAAACGGGCCGCCGTGGACGAACGCCAAATTGTTTTCCAGTGTCTGCACCACATTGGGTTTGATGGCGTCTTTGAGGAGGGCGGCCATGGCGCCGTGGGCGTGCAGGTCACGCGCTCGCACCGCCTGCTGGCCACCGGTGGTATAGCCCACCACAATTTCCCCTAGCCGGTAGCGCAGGTCCGTCAGCGACGTAGCCAAGCACAAGATTGCCATGACTTCCGAGGCCACGGTGATGTCGAAACCATCCTCACGGACGTAGCCGTTGGCCGTGCCGCCCAAGCCAATCACGATGCGGCGCAACGCCCGGTCGTTCATGTCGACGATTCGTTTCCAGGTGATTAAACGCGGATCGAGGCCGAGTGCGTTGCCGTGGTAGATATGGTTATCCAGCAGCGCCGCCAGCAGATTGTGGGCCGCGCCGATGGCGTGGAAGTCGCCGGTAAAATGCAGATTGATGTCTTCCATCGGCACGACCTGCGCATAGCCGCCACCGGCGGCGCCGCCCTTCATGCCGAAGCACGGGCCGAGCGAGGGTTCGCGCAGACAAATTATGGCGCGATGGCCCGCGCGATTGAGTGCATCGCCCAGTCCCACGGTGGTGGTGGTTTTGCCTTCGCCCGCAGGGGTGGGGCTAATGGCCGTGACCAGCACTAATTGCCCGTCGGGTCGTGCTTGTAGGCTCTCGATGTAGTCGAGGGAGAGCTTGGCTTTGTAGTGGCCATAGGGTTCAAGGTGCTCGGCGCCGATGCCGTAGCTCGTCTCAGCGAGTGCAAGGATTGGGTGTTTTTGCGCCTGCTGTGCAATTTCGATGTCAGACATGAGGCTTCCTCTAGCGCGACTCTTGCTCGGGAACATTCACCGCGACCGCGGCAGTGGTCGTCTTATTCTAGCATCGGCCAGATCCGGGATCTGAGATCAAATGAGCGCTGCCGGGTGAGCGCCTTTGCTGAGGGCGAGGCGCTGCTGGCGGGATGCCGCGCCAGCATTTCCCGGAGTCTTCGGCGATTGAGAAAACCCCCTGCATCTGGTAGTTTGCGGCCACTCCCCAGCGCGGCATCTGCTCGCCAAAAGCACTCCATTGCAACCGAAAAACATCCGAGTTCGACTCACTAAAAACTGCGCATGACACGCTACATCTTCATCACCGGGGGTGTCGTCTCTTCGTTGGGTAAGGGCATCGCCGCCGCGTCTCTCGGCGCCATCCTTGAGGCCCGCGGACTCGACGTCACACTGATCAAACTCGATCCCTACATCAACGTCGATCCGGGCACCATGAGCCCATTTCAACATGGTGAGGTTTTTGTCACGGAGGACGGCGCAGAAACGGACCTCGACTTGGGTCACTACGAGCGCTTCGTGCGCGGTAGAACTCACGCCACCAGCAATTGCACCACCGGGCGTATCTACGAGCGCGTGATCCGGAAAGAGCGGCGCGGCGAGTATTTAGGCGCCACCGTCCAGGTCATCCCGCACATTACCGATGAGATCAAGCATTTCATCCAGCAGGGTGCGGGCAACGCAGAAATTGCGATGGTCGAAATTGGCGGCACGGTGGGCGACATCGAATCCCTGCCTTTCCTTGAAGCTATCCGTCAAATGCGGGTCGAACTGGGTGCCCGCAATACCTTATTCATTCATCTGACGCTGGTGCCCTATATCGCCTCGGCGGGCGAAATCAAAACCAAGCCCACCCAGCATTCAGTCAAAGAACTGCGCTCCATTGGCATTCAGCCAGACATTCTCATTTGTCGCAGCGACCGCCCGGTGCCGCCCACTGAGCGCCGTAAAATCGCGCTATTTACCAACGTGGAAGAACGCGCGGTTATTTCGGCCATGGATGCCGACTCCATCTACCGGATTCCGGGCATGCTCCATGAGCAAGAACTCGACGACATCGTGGTCGAGAAATTCGGCATCGATGCGCCGCCGGCCGATCTCAAAGAGTGGGATGCAGTGGTGGAGGCGCTCAGCTCGCCACGCGGCGAAGTGAACGTCGCGATGGTCGGTAAATACGTGTATCTCACCGAGTCCTATAAATCGCTGTCTGAAGCGCTCATCCATGCCAGCATTCATACGCGCACCCGCGTTAACCTGCAGTACGTGGACTCTGAAGTCATTGAACGTGAAGGTCCTGCTGCGCTGGCGGGCATGGACGCTATTCTGGTGCCGGGTGGTTTTGGTGAACGCGGCATTGAGGGGAAAATCATGGCCGCGCGCTATGCCCGTGAGCAGCGCGTGCCCTATCTGGGCATTTGTCTGGGCATGCAGGTGGCGGTGATCGAATTCGCCCGCCACTGCGCTGACTTGGCTGACGCCCACTCCACAGAATTTGATTCCCATACCACTAATCCGGTCATTGCACTGATCACCGAATGGAAATCCGCCGATGGTGCCCTGCAACGGCGCGACGAGACCAGCGATAAAGGCGGCACGATGCGGCTAGGCGCGCAGCAGTGTCGGTTGGCCGCGGATAGCTTTGTCGCTCGCGCCTATGGCACCGACTCCATCACCGAACGCCACCGGCATCGCTACGAATT